>JAUVJT010000089.1 GCA_030592225.1 Candidatus Stahliibacteriota bacterium
AGATGGACAGGTTGATAAGATTGGGGCAGGATGTCTATTTGATATGCAGGGCTTTATAGTTCATGGTTTGTGCTGGAAAGTTGGCACAGGTTAAGGATGTCTCAATCGACCTCAAGCGGAAAATCATCCTTCAGATTCCCGCTGTTGAATTTCACCAGCCCGTTCCAGTTTATTGACCCATCCTTGTTGCAGAATTCAGCCATGAATTCCATCGTCAACCGGTTTGCGAGTGCATCCCGTTTTCTTGCGAATTCAGTATTGCGTTCTTTGGCTTTGTGTCCAAGCGGTTCGATTATGTCAGTGTAGAGATTCTCGTTCCCGCTTATGAAATACCAGAAGCTTTGACCAACAAATTTCCAGTATCCTCGAAGGAAATTAGGTCTTGTGTTTCCGTAGCAGATACCCAAGACCGCTTGAACGTTCGCGACACGCTTGGATTGTTTTAGAACCTTAATAGCTTTCTGAAAATCCTCTTGTTGTTTCCTTTGCTGTGAGCTATTCCCCCAGTTAGGCCCCGATTTCACAGAAACTATGTAGCGGCATCCTTTGTTCGTGAATTCGAAATCAATTCCGGTTGCCGACGACTTAACACCCCCGCAGGTTTTGCTTGAGATAAAAACCGCAAGGTCCTCGAGGAAGTCGCCGAACACCTTCTCTTCTGAAGCTGAGAGATAGGCTTCGAGAATTGCTTCGATAAGTTCTGATGCAAGGTTCATGTTTTTTGCCTTAAAAAGGTAAGGATTCTTCTTCCTGAGAACCTTCTTCAGGTCGATCTCTTCAATGAGCCTGAGCCTGGTCTCGTGGAAACTTCCGATGTTACTGCTAACGTAGTTTTTGACTTCACTCAAATCCAACTTGTTCATATAGGTAACTTCCTTTGTGGCATAGCCTGTGTTGCGCTCCTTGCTAATTCGCAGTATTCCTCCAAAACGTCAATCCCGACGTAATGCCTATTCAGGTTCATTGCTGCAACAGCAGTTGTACCGGAACCAATGAACGGGTCTAGAACAACATCGCCGGGTTTCGTGAAAAGCTTGATAAACCACCTCGGCAAATCCTCAGGAAATGTCGCGCTATGGTTCCGGTTGTTACACTCCGTAGCCATGTGGAGAACGTTTGTCGGGTACACCTTATCCCGGCCCAACCAGTTTGAGACGTTCTTCCCGAAACCACTCTCCACCTTCGATTCATCCCTTCGCTTGTCGGTTTCGCTCAGTCTCTTCAACCTGGTTTTAGCCCAATTTCCCATCGGCACCATCACGGCTTCCTGGTTCATGTTGAATTTCTTTTGCTTGTTGAATTGTATGCACCTTTCCCAGGCATCACGGAATCTATTAGGCCACTTCCCAGGGTAACAATTTTTTTTGTGCCAACAGAATTCCTCTGTCCACAACCAGCCTTGTCTCCTCATCTCCATAATCAATTCGATTACGTAGGTGTGTCTTTCACCATCGACAACCTTCTCCTTGATATTAAGGATGAACGTTCCCGTCGGTTTCAAAACCCTGAGAAACTGTTCAGTCCTTGGCAGGAACCACTTAACGTAGTCATCTGGGTGAATCCCTCCATAGGTTTTTTTTCGACTGTCGGCGTAGGGTGGTGACGTGACAATCAGATCAATACAATCGTCAGGAAACTTCTCCAGTACGTCTTTGCAATCACCGCAGATAATTTCGTCTAATGGCGTTAGCATATTCTATTATGTCGATCAGGGTTTCCATGTCAACCTTTTTTTTCACCTTCTCAATGCAATTCCTCAAGGTTCAGGGTAACATCAGGGCGCTAAAAGTTATACACGATGCTGACGAGCGGGAAACCCGGGAAGCGACCCTTGAATTCCTCGACCCCTATGGTGTTGATAAACGCGCCCTCGAGACTGAAGCTCTCGCCAAAAAAGCGCATCCCGTATGAAACGATTGGCTTGAAATCCCACAGCCCCTGCATGAAGTAGTTTTCGGTCACTATCGCTATCCTGCGCGTCATCCTTATCTCGCCGCCCGCCATAAAACCCAGGGCGCCGGTAAACTCCCCGAACTCGACGGTACTGTCGGCAGAAAGCCTGAATACCCCGTATCCCGCACCAAAGGTCAGGCTGGCTCCAGGTTTGCCAAACGTCCCTGCGCCGTAGGCAATCAATAGCGTGGGGTCAAAATCTCTCTGGCTGCAGCCCTGCGCACCAGCCGCACCAGCGGAGAGCGACACATAATCTCCAATAGAGACCGCAAACTTAGGCGCCAGGTAAGCGCCGGCCATAAAAACAGCGCCGGCCGCATTAAGAAAAGACGCGCCGCCTGCGATGGAGAAGCGCTCGGTCAACCCGTAAGCCGCCATGGGCGCAATGATGTAGTAGCCTGCAACGTACCCCCGGCCTTTTTTTAACGGACGAGCCGTGGGAAACAGGTACAGGCGGTTGACGTTGGGGTTTGGAGACCAGTACTTGCCGTTCTTTATGTTATCTCGAGTAATCTCCTTGACCTCTTTTATCTGGGGGATGAAGATGATTACGGTATCGCCCTCGGTCTCGAAGTAAACGTGATCGGCTACGATTTTGGTAATCCTGCCGAACAGCAGCGCACCGTCTGTACGTATGAGCAATTGCAATTCGCCGCTGTCAGCGACACGCAACTGCTCCTCCACGCTTGCAGGCTTGCGTGCAAAAAGCGCGCCGGATACGGAAAGAATAGCCAAGACCACAATAAAAGATAACTTCTTCATAGCACCATCCTGTATAAATATAGCGCGGGTGCGGGAGATGTCAACCTGCGCATTGCCTTATTAAAAATCCAAGTACAGGCTAATGTGGAACAGACACTCCTGTCTGTTCGTAAATTTCGACTCATAGGGGTACGCATGAATGGCTGACGTCAAATCATTAATAAGTTTTCTGTCGATTACGACAGAAAACTTAAGGTGTGTTACGGAAAGCTCTCTTCGTCCGATGGAAACTTACCGCCCATCACGTCATCGGCATAATCGGCAAGAGCTTGTTTTATCACGTCGGCAAGCTCTGCGTAGCGGCGCACGAACCGCGGCTTGAACGCAGGATCGAGACCCAGAAGGTCGTAGAGCACCAATATCTGGCCGTCGCAGTGCTGACCCGCGCCGATGCCGATGGTGGGGATGGACACCGCTGAGGTAATCTTTTGCGCGAGGTCCGCGGGTATTTTTTCCAGGACAACAGAAAAGCAGCCCGCCTCTTCGAGAAGTTTTGCCTCGACAAGCATGCGCTCGGCGTCCGGGGCGTCCCTGCCCTGCAGTTTGTAGCCGCCTGAGCGATGTACGGATTGGGGAAGCAGGCCCAGATGCCCCATCACCGGAATGCCCACCTCTACCAGCTTGGAGATAATACCCCTGATGTGGGAGCCGCCGCCCTCCACCTTGACCGCCCTGGCGCCCGACTGAAGCAGCTTGCCCGCGTTGGTGATGGCCGTCTCTGCCGAAGGTTGATAAGAGAGAAAGGGCATGTCGGAGACGAGCAGCGCTCTTGAAAGACCTGCCGCCACCGCCCTGGTGTGCATCATCATCTCTTCTATACCGATGGGCAGGGTGGTATCCAGACCGTAGATAACGTTGGCCGCAGAGTCGCCGACAAGAACCAGCTGGATGGAAATCTGGTCTATGAGCCGGGCGAAGCTGGCATCGTAGCAGGTGATGGCCGCTATCTTTTCGGAGCCTTTGAGTGCACGGATAGCGGGCACGGTGAAGGGTTTGGCTTTCGGATCTGCAGATGATGGATAGTGCCTGCTCATATCCCTAAGCTGATCCCAGAAAGCGCCTGCCCTGGCCGGTGATCTCTATCTCTGAAAGCAGCCGGCGGAAGTGTTCAGGGTTTTTCTCAAAATCCAGATTGTCGGTGTTGACCACCAGAAGCGGCCCCTGGTAGTAGGTCAGAAAGAAGCTGTTGTAAGCCTCGAGGAGCGACTGGACGTACTCATAGGTTATGCCGCGTTCCATGTGCCGGTTGCGGCGGGATATACGCTGCATAAGGGTCTCAACGCGAGCCTGCATAAAAATAACCAAGTCGGGCATCGGAACCTGGGCAAGCATTTCGGCATACATCTTTTCGTAGACCTTGAAATCGGTATCGGAGAGATTGATGGAGGCAAACACCCAGTCTTTCTGAAAGGTGTAGTCGGCCACCGCGGTACGGTCGAACAGGCTGGTTTGTTTCAGCCGGGATAACTCCTTGCAGCGCGCGGTCAGGAAATGAAGCTGGGCCGGAAAGGCGAACGTCTCAGGATCGTCGTAGAATCGTTCGAGATATGGATTCTCCAGCGCCTCTTCGAGCAGGGTTACCGCCCCCCACTGCCGGGCAAGCTTGAGTGCAAGCGTGGTCTTGCCCACGCCTATCATCCCTTCCACGCAGACCAAACTCTTCCTTACCGCCACAATTTGACTCCGCCAGTGCCGACCGATGAAAGCATCTCGCGCACCGTAAGACCAAGGCAGGGGTGCCTGAAATCGGGCGCTATTTCGGCAAGGGGTACGAGCACGAATGCGCGCCGGTGAAGTCGAGGGTGCGGCAGTTTGAGCGCAGGGGTATCCATAACCTGATTATTATAGAAAAGCAGGTCAATGTCAATCGTTCTGGGCGCATTTGGGAATAACTTGATCCGGTTCAATTTTCGCTCAATTTGCCTGATTGTATCGAGTAAATCAAAAGGTGTAAGCGAGGTTTCCGCTCCCAGCACCTGATTGAGGAACGAAGGCTGCCAGCGAAAGCCCTCAGGTGCGGTACGGTAGACAGACGAGACAGCGGTAATCCTGAGCCCTCGTCCCTCCAGAAGCAGGCCGGCCTTAGCGAACAGCTCATCTCTTTTTCCCAAGTTGCTTCCCAGGGATAAATAGACAGTGACCGGAACGCCGCCCGGATCGCTGTGAATGCTAAGTCTTTTTGACTTTAGTCGCTTTGCGGGACTGATCGGACTCAGAAACCTCAAACTCAACCGCATCGCCCTCGGAAAGAGACTTAAAGCCTTCTTCTGTGATGTCGGAATAGTGAACAAAGATGTCTCCGGACCCATCGTCCAGCTCGATAAAGCCGTAGCCTTTTTTATTGTCGAACCACTTAACTTTGCCAGTCGGCATGCGCGTTCCTCCTTAAGGAAAAAACCAATACACAGGTTCGTCGCGTGCGAACCATTAGGTGATATTACGGCTTGAAACAGGTTTGTCAACCCGCCCGTAACCCTCCGGGTCATTTCCACTATTACTCTGGCCTTGCGGCCGGCATATAAGGATATAACACCCCGTACCCTCCGGGGTATTTTCAGCGGGTTTGAGCGCCCGACTGGGGCATACTAAACCCGCTCTCCAAACAGATTGCTTCTATTCCCGATAAGTGGAGGACGAATTTCTAGTGAAAAGTGGACTCTTCGTGGAGTCCGCTGAATAGCTTATTGACTCTTGAGAAGGCGCAAGTCGTTAAAAGCATCAATCTGCGGGTCGCGGGCAAACTCCACAGCATCCTGACGCTTGCGCATTACGTCAAACGGCAAAGAGGTCGAGGCCCCGAAATGGTAGTTGACCTCACCTTCCAGATTGTAACTTATGCCAACGATGGGCGCAATCCTTATGTTCCCCCACAGCAAGTGTATCTCAGGCGAGAGTTCCAGACCGGCGGATGCTCCAAGGAGTTCTTGTGTATCGAACGCCGCGTCGGTGAAGACGTTTACGTAAAGATCCTCAAAGAAGATGTTGGGGTTCCACATCCCGAACCGCATTTTTACGAGCCGGTGGCGATACTCCAGGGTGGCGGTAGAGAAAAGGTTTGATTCAACGTACAGGCCACCGTAAATCAAAATTCGGATATTACCTACGAGTATACCTCCGGCTAAATCTGAGATGCCTGCTCCTTGCAGATGAAACCTCGATGGGCCAACCATATTTGAGAACAGAAATGAATCCCAGATATGGTTTACCGCAAACCCCATCTGGAAGAAAGGCCAGGAAAAGGAAGCGACAATACTACTGGTAAGACTTCGACGCCTAAGCCTACTCCCTCTAACCAACATTCCCTCACCCCAGCGAATGACGTTGAGACCTCGGCCTGTCTGGCGGTAAAGGGGATAGCTGAAGGATGGATAGATTCGGTAATCGTAGCCGGAAGTTTGGCCTAACGTATCAAACATTGGGTTGTGTGAATAGTCGAGATTCAGACTCAACGGGGCAAATCTTTTGTTATTCCAGCCGAAATCCACCGCATTGGTATTCGTCACGACATCGTAGCGAACGTTCGCCTGGTAGGAGTTCTCGCCTACCACGTCGGCTCCCACAAGAAAGATGCCCGCGTCGAGGTTGGTAAGGTTCCAGGCGCTGTCGAAAGCAGGCCACACGTAAGGTATCCTTGCCCAGGGACGCAGCAGGGAGAGGTAGGGACGGAAGCGGGAGCGCTCATCAAACCCTGCATCGTAGGTCGGGGTGCGGCTCGTGACGGTGGAATCAAAGTGAAATGCAACGTGCGAAGAGGCGGTATCCGTTGCATAGAAGTCATAGCCCCGAGGAGCCAGGCTCAGGAACACGAGCTTATCTGCAACCAGAACCGGCGCAATCGCGTAGCTTGGAGTGTTGTTGAACCTCTTGTGGATACCGGTCTCTGTATCCATCGTGTAGAGCGCAACCTTGCCCTGCGGCCCCTCAGGGTTGGCGGCATACAAAAGATTGCCTTGCGAGTCGAACGAAAGCCCTGACTCAGCCCACCGGGTGTTGGTAACCTTGCTCCAGCAGAACGGTCCGGTGAAGGTGTAGATGTCCCAGTGTTCGCCCTGCTCGCGGGCGGTAAAATAAACCTTGCCGTCGCTACTGACAACTATCTCGCCAACCAGCAGTCCGCCAGTGCCAACCAGCAACTCAATTTCCCCCTCAGTATTAACTACAATAAGTTCCGACCAGGGCTTTGTCGGATGATCCACCGACAGAAGGAAGGAACCGTTGGGCAAATGCTCAAAGGTTCGTATCCTGCCTTCGTAGATCTTTTCTTCTCTACCGGTCGAAAGATCATATGAGCGCAGCTGGTAAAGCTCCCCGAAGCCTTGCCCTGCGGTGTTTGAAAACCCCCGTCTGACGGTACTGGCGGTATAGTAAAGCACCCCGTTGTGAACCCGGAGGGTTTTAACAAAGGTGTTGGGGCGCAGGATGACCTCCTCCTCGCCGGTTTCAGGGTCGAGCGCCACGATGTCCACGTACCAATTGGCGTTGAGCGCGGCCCGCTTTTTAACAGTGCCTCTGACATAGTAAACGCGCGCGCCGTCGGTGGTTACGCCTGTCACGTACCAGCCCTTGTCGGTCAGCTTGCGGGATGCAGAGTCAGCCGGAACCCATGAAGCGGCTCGCTCATAGGCTGCCTGCTTCCAGTCGGCGAGGAGATAAGGAAAGCCGTCCCCGAACGAACGGCGTGCGCTGCGGTCGATAAAGAAACCAGGGAAGCTTGCGCCGTTTACGCGATAGAATTCCGCGACCTTGTCCGCGCCTTTCTCCTCAACCAGCCACTCGAAGAACGGCCCGCCGTAGGCGTATATGGCCCCGCCCGGGAATTGGGTTATTGACCCGTCCATGTCCCAGGTTCTGGTCCCTATGTCGTGAGCGAACCGGTTCAACAGGTTAGCGTCAAAAAAGCCGGACTCCAGCCTCCCCTCGTATTCCTCTACCTGGGACTCGTAGTAAACGGTAACGCCCTCAATCATCCAACCGGGCACCAGTGCGTTGGGCACCACCCAGGGGCCGAACAGGAATCTGAGAACCCTGGGTACTCCGTATACCGGCTGCATGGACGAGATATGGGTGTACTCGTGCACCCCCACGGTGCGCATCCAGTCACGGGTGGAGATGTCGAACCCGCCCGGCGGCGTGGCGAAAAGATGTATTTCCGAACCCACCGGGTTGGCAAACCCGTTGACGCCCATGCCCACGTCCTCGATTACCAGCCACACCTTGCCCGGGTCCCAGCCGGTAAGCTTGTTGATTGCCTCCCGCTCGGTCTCAATCCAGGCGGCGGCATGACGCGCCATATCTCCATATCCTTCAGGATATACGATGCGGAAATGCTCGCTGTCAAGCGAACGCCAGCGCGTGACGCCGAATATCAACATCGGCAATAATAATCCGGCTGACATTTTCCTCATAGTCGAGAGTATAAGGAACAGCGCAGAGGTGTCAAACTTAACAAATAAAGAAAAACAGCTATATTAATATAGTGGTCTTAAAATAATTCTAGGTTAGGAGGCGACCATGAAACGTACAATCCTTGCAACGATCCTAGTGGCGGCGTGTCTGGGAGCGGTTGAAGTAACTGTACTGGGCGGGGGAAATTATCAGAGATGGAAAAGAATGTGGGCATATCTCCATGTAGACGGTAATGAACCCGAAGATCCAAAAGAATACGGCTTTGGTCTTCATGGAGGGATACTTCTTGGATTAGGTGTACTACCAGGGTTGAGCATGGAAGCCGGATGTCTGTATCAGAAAGATAACGTTACAACCTATTATCCG
>JAUVJT010000172.1 GCA_030592225.1 Candidatus Stahliibacteriota bacterium
GTATGCCTCCTCCGATCCGGACTCTCTATTTGAACCGCGCCTTCACGTTGATGCAGATGTCGTCCTTTCCGATCTGGATGCTGAAACCATGGCTTGTTTTGAGAAGTTTCGTCCCTATGGCATGGGGAATCCGCAGCCTTGTTTTGTCAGCCGCGGTCTTGAAGTGGTTGGGACGCCGCGGGTTTTTGCCCGCAATCATCTGAAATTCACGGCTCGTCAGGATAAAATTACGCTGCCGGTTGTTGCCTATGGGCAATCTGAGCTTATACTTGAGTTGGAACAGGGACGTAAGGATGCGTTGGATATCGCTTTCCGGGTAGATCAGGATAGCTACTGGGGTAAGAAAAGGATGCAGCTTATTGCAAAGGATTTACACCTTAAAGCGCACAAGGAGAAATGATGGCGGATTGGCAGCCGGTTTCCAGGAACGGACTCAGATTTTATCACCTGGAGCCTTTTTTGGGGATAGAACTCTGGTTCAGCACCCGCCGGGGCAGCGATAATGACTCCGATCACAATATGGGTATCGGCGATCAGCTTGTCCATTTCGGCATCCGGACTCCTCCGGTTAGCATGAATCAAACCCACTCCAATACCGTAGGGAGGGTCGAGCGGTCAGGAGAGGTACAGGCTGATGCCTGTTTTACTGCACAGGCCAACCTTGCGCTTTCGGTAAGGGTGGCCGATTGCGTTCCCATATTTCTCTGGGACGGCGATAACTCTTTTGTGGGCATCGTTCATGCGGGTTGGCGAGGGACGCTGACCAAGATTGCGCTGCGGTTCACCGAAAAGGTAGAGAAGGAGATGGGAATAGAGGCGCATCGCCTGAACTATGCGCTTGGTCCCTCTATCGGCAAGTGCTGCTACAAGGTGGGTAAAGAAATCCTGGATGCCTTTAAGCAAACCTGGCCAGAGGCGGAGCGGTTCTTTTCGCGGAATCGTGACGGTCTGTTTCTTGACTTGCGTGCGGCCAACCGGTTTCTGCTTTCCGCCGCAGGTGCAGTTGAGGGAAAATCTCTCGATCTGTGTACTTCGTGCGAACGCAAACGATTCTACTCCTACCGTCGTGAGCCTGGCGACGGCAGGAACTGGGGATTCATCATCCGTACCGATAAATGATGAATTGCATTGACATCTGTTCAGGTTTCCCTATTCTCCTTCCATGAGGAAAACACGAGGTCTGCTTTCTTGCATCTCGCCGGTGATGCTTATCGTGGCGACGATCCTGTTCATTGCCTTGGCGCCGTTTTGTTCCCGCTGGTACGAGTTTGCAGGCGCCGGATTGCTCGTGGTTGCACTTTCTGTCCTGGCCAGAACAGATTGGCGGTTCTGGGGCAGGTATCTGAAAATTTCCCTGCCGCTCATCATCTTAAGCGTGTTTTTCAACTGGGCGCTTAACCTGCCTGACGGTATAAAGACATTGTGGAGTTCGAGCGCTCTGTTCACCAATCCTGCTAATCTGCAATCGCTTTTTCAGGCCGCAGCCATCGGCGTCCGGTTCGGTCTGGCCATCTTTTTCTCCCTGCTTCTGGTTCACGTCTGCACTCACCAGGAGCTGGTATGGGGGCTTGCAAAGCTCGCGGGTAAGCTTTTCCGCCGACCGGTCATAGGCGAGGTGCTTGCTCTTGCCCTGCTTTCCGTGCCCTTTTTCCTCCAATTCCTGTCCGGGGTACGCCGCTGGAAAGACATTCCGGATGCGGTTGCCGGGGTATTTCACGAGGCCCGGTCAATAGTATCCCATCCTGTCGAGATTACCGGCAAGCGGCCGGGATGGCTGCTCTTCTCAACGGGTGTATTGTTGCTGGCGACGGCGGTGCTGCTGTGAGGTTCAAAGCAATCATTGAGTACGACGGCGGCAATTTTTTGGGCTGGCAGGTTCAGCCTGAGGAGGTCACGGTGCAGGGGGAGATAGAGAAGGCGCTTGCGCAGATAACCGGCCAGACCATACGCATCAGCGGTTCGGGACGGACTGATGCCGGGGTGCATGCGCTGGGACAGGTGGCATCGTTCAACTACTCCGGCGAGCTTGAACCTGTGCGTCTGGAGCGTGCGCTGAACTCTCTCTTGCCGCCCTCGGTATACGTCAGGAGCCTCGAGCCGGTCGCAGATGCATTCGATGCGCGCAGGGATGCGGTGGGCAAGTTGTACCGCTACAGCATTATCCGGGGACGCTCCCCCCTGCGCAGATCGCGAGCGTGGGAGTACGAGTATCCACTGGATATCTCCCGGATGCGGGAAGCGGCACAGCAGCTTGAGGGTTCCCATGACTATGGATTGTTTTGTGAGATAGGGGAATCCAGGATACTCACGGTTGATTCGATAGATATCCGTGAGCGGGAGGATGAAATCGCAATTGATACGAGGGGTAGAGGGTTTCTCTACAAGATGGTGCGAAGGGTGGCAGGTGTGATTTGTGATTGCGGCCGGGGTAAGATTGATGCAGGGATTATCCCGCAGTTGTTTAATTACAGCAAGCCGGTGCAGGCAGTGACCGCGCCGGCCCAAGGATTGGTTCTGGTAGAAGTTTATTACCAAAAGGAGGCTTGATGCAGTTTTATCTGGATACCGGAAACATAGACGAGATACGCGAACTTGCCGACTGGGGCGTGGTTGAGGGTGTTACCACCAACCCGTCGCTTCTGGCAAAAGAGAAAGACCGCGGCGACTACCGCGCACTGCTTGCCGAGATCTGCGAGGTGGTCAGGGGCCCGGTGTCCGCCGAGGTCATTGCCGAAGACGCAGAAGGCATGGTAGAACAGGCACGCTCCCTGGTCAAAATCTCCTCCCACATCGTAATAAAAATCCCCTGCGTGCCCGAAGGTCTTAAGGCCACCTCCATCCTTTTCGAGGATGGGGTTCACGTCAACATGACCTTGATATTCTCTCCCTTGCAGGCCTTGATAGCTGCCAATGCCGGTGCTTCCTACGTGTCGCCGTTCGTTGGTCGTCTCGACGACATCGGTCACGAGGGCATTGAAGAGGTTGTCAAGATGCGCGAAATATTCGACGTCTACGGCATAGACACCGAAATAATCTTTGCCAGCACTCGTCATCCGGAGCACGTTCTGCAGGCGGCCCTTATCGGCGCCGACATCTGTACCATGCCTGCCAGGGTGTTTCGCCAGATGGTTGCCCATCCATTGACTGACATCGGGCTCAAACGCTTCCTTGACGACTGGGGTAAAACGGGTTTTGAAATCTAGGAGGCTGTCCGAGACCGACGCGAAGCGGCGATCAAAGGGAGCTTCAATGACTTATAATCAGCAGATTGACTTCGTCGCAAAGTGTACACAGATTGGAACTCCTTATAGTCGTTTTCCTTCGGAATCATTGATTAAGGAAAAGACTCGATTTTCTCAAGCTGCACATATACATACCTTACCTTGGCTGGTTGATTTTCGCTCTGTACCCTATGAACGCAAAGCGTTCAAGGGGCAGACTCTGTCTTCTGTGGTCTCTGTACCCTATGTGATGCAGCAAAATTGGCATCCCAAGGAGCAGGCTCTGGTTGTTTTCAGACAAGTTCCTAGGCGCTGATAGACTAATAGAGGGCGATGCGGATGAAAAAGATTCTTTCCATATCCCCCTGGCCTTCGGTATGGTCGCAAGGAGAAGGGGGAGGATCACCATCGGAGTTCTATGCCATCCAGGCGATGGGCGAGGCCGGGTTCGGAGTAACCCATCTTTCACCCGTTGCCCCAGGCCTGCCATACGTCGAAGATAAGGGTCGGGTTCGCTTTGTGCGCATCGCAAATCCTTTTACGCGCTTCAAGTCAATTCTTAAAACCGGCATCGCCTTTGCCTATCGCCTGCCTGCCATCATCCAATGGACATCGCTGGTATCACGCTGGCTGCGCAAATCCGGCGAGCATTTCGACCTTGTGGTCGGACACTCCTCCGAGACCGTTTATGCCATGCGCCGGGCGGCCCGGCATCTTGGCGTTCCTGCTTTATCGCGTCTTTACGGGATAAGCGCGTCTATCCCCCGGCTCAAGCAAGCGCTCAGGCGAGAGCTTTACTTCGACCTGCTGTCCCTGCTTCGCCATCCTCCCGACCGCATCATCCTCACCAACGACGGCACCTGCGGCGAGGAGGCGGCGCGTATCTTCGGCATTCCCGATGAGCGATACGACTTTCTTTTGAATGGCTACGATCCGTCCCTCCTATCCATGTCGGGCAAGGAATCCTCACCCGCCTACATCCTTACCGCTTCGCGCCTGGTGGACTGGAAAAGGGCCGACCGCGTGGTTCGCATCGCCGCCCTGTGCAAGGCAAGCATGCCTGAACTCAACTTTATCATCCTCGGCGACGGTCCGGAAAAGCCATCCCTGGAAAAACTTATCAGGGAACTTGGTGTGTCCGCAACCGTCAGTCTGGCCGGCAGGGTTTCTCGCGTCAGGATGTATGAGTTTCTTTCGGGAGCCTCGGCAGTCCTTGCCACGCAGGATTTGTCCAACCTCAACAATACCGTGCTTGAGGCGCTCGTTTTGGGTAAGCCGGTGCTCACCCTTGATACCGGATGCACGCGGACGCTTATCCATCA
>JAUVJT010000039.1 GCA_030592225.1 Candidatus Stahliibacteriota bacterium
AATCAGTGACGAGGATATCAGGTTGATAGAGTCAAGGCTTAATAACAGACCCAGGAAGTGCCTGGGCTTCAAAACACCCCTCGAAGTCGCTAACCTTAGTGTTGCACTTCAACGTTGAATGTAGGTAAATCTTTTTTTCCTTCTCTATAATGTTTTCTGCAAGTTGTTTTGGATCAAAAGCGATAGCAAACCCAGTACTTGCTGCCGCTCCTGCTAGCCCTAACCCAATACTTGCAGCTAACCCTAAGGGAGCACCTATACCTGCTGTCGCAATGGTTATAATTATTCCTACCAATGCCTCTATTGCTATCTCATGTACTTTCCCTTCAGCTATCAATTGTTTATAAATCCGCATTCCCTTAGCAATTTCGCGCCACTCATTCCATCCACCTTCATCCAACAACTCAGTTGAACTTTTTGAATCTTCGGGGATAGTTTTGATAACCGCCTGCCTGGCGACCTCTTCTGCCAATTCCTTGGTATGTAAATATTTATCAACGACACTTATTTCTTCTAATCGCCTCTTCAGTCCAGTATCGAGAATCGAATATTTTACAATCAAGTACTTCGCAATCATATCTTGTAGGATTGTTTGATAGGTTGCTTCGTTATCATGAAGCACTCTTCCTTCTTCACTAATTTTTTGTTCAGGTGGGTTTGTGCTCCACTGCTTTTGGTCTATGTAATATTCAGGACTGTAGTAATCTTCGTTAGGTACAACTTCAACAGGGTATAGATACTCCCAGAAATAACCTATCCGGTTCCCCCTCACATCTATAGATTTCCAGCACTTTTTTGCGAGAGGTGAAACCTCAACCGTACGCTCAACGATAGTTCTTGCTGCCGGCACTCCTTCCTTTTTTGGTTCGGCGTATATTACAGCCCACCTGTCCCCAGTTTCATTCATTCTAACTTCGTAAACTAACAGAAACCTATCTAGAATGGTATCATTTTTATTCTTGGGTTCCACTCTAACCTCCGAACAGTTTAGCGATAGTGTGGGCGAGGCGTTTGGCCTCGCGCTCTTCGAGCCAGAGCGCCTCGCCGTATGCAATCCAGAACTCCTGCTCGCCAGCCGGGACGGAGCCGAAGTAGTATCTCACCAGAACCTCTGCCTGCAGCACCGCGTTACGGTCTAGCTGCCGCCGGCGGGTTTGGGAAAATTTTCAAGCTTGACCTCCAGCCCGGTGCCGGCTACGCGCATGAGGTTTACCGCAATCTGGGGCACCAGGGCCGGCTTAGACTCGATGAGTTTGCGCAGGGCAATCTGGTCCAGGGCGCAGGCGATAATCAGGTTGCGCGACGCGTCGTACAGCGACTCCGAGCCGGTGTCGTAGTAGAATTTTATCTCTGCGTGTCCCGGCACCTTGAAGCCGAATGTTTCGGAACCTACACTGATGGTGATGGGTGCGTTTTCTTTGTTGGCCATTTTTTTCCTCCTTTTGACGTTCGGGCGGCTGCCGGGCAGCCGCCCTTGTTTGTTTAAGTCTAGACTATCTTTCCGGCAACTGCCGTGTACTTGCGCACGATTTTTTTCGTGCTTTCATCCAAAGATTCGCTGACGTCGGTAACGTCAACATCCATGATGTTGACCACCTTGAGTCCCCATTCCTTGTCGATGAGACCGTCGGCGACCGTCTTGTCGGCGTAGGCCACGGTGATAAGGAAAGGAGCGTAGTCCAACGCATCCTTGCCTGCTGCCCTGGCGATTATCTCGAACTCGGCTGCGGCTTCCAAGGTCAAGGAGAAGTCGCAGGTGTAGGAACGGTGGCCGTAGCCGATGCCGTGCGGGGCTGAACCTGCAGCGTACTGCAGTTCCTTTTCCTTTTTGGCCGACCAGTTGATGGACGTGATGCCGGTAAAGTCCAGCGCGGCAATCTTGATGGTAACGTCTGTCCAGTCGTGGATCTTGCCGTTGATAAGGATGCCATCGTTAGCCATGATTTACCTCCTACTTCTCGATGCCGGTTTTAAGCTGGAAAGTGGCCTCGAGCTTCTTTTTGGTTGGCGTGGGAACAATCTCCACCTTGCAGTGTATGATTCCGTTGGACCAGATGTTGTCGTCGGGTGTGAGAGTCAGCGCGTAATCCATTACCGGTTTGTCGGTATTTTCCTCGGTTATCTTCATCGCCTCCAGCGGTCGGGACAGATCGGCCTTGTAGGCGGCCATATCCCTGGCAGCGATGCCCGGGGAGTTTACGTAAGGCACGTTGGCTACACCTACCTGACGAACCGCCTCGTCCACGATGCGGCGGTTTCGGATGCAGAAGTAGTCCGAGGTAGGCGGGGCCATCATCCAGTCGTCGGTGAACCGGATGCCATAGCCGATCCAGTGACGCAGGGTAAGGAACCGGGCGTCGTTCAGCCGTGCCACGTTGCCCTTGTCCATCTCGGCATTGGTGACGTAGGTGTAGTCGGCGACAACCGTCTTGCCCACTGCGGGAGCGGTAACAAAGGTGACCGAGTATTCGCCGGTGTCGTAGTCAATGCTGCCTGACTCGACCCCGGAGGTGGAATCGTAGAGCTTGCCGTCGCCGCCGTCTACGAACTCCTCGGGCGCAACGTCATCCGACGTGATTACCACCGACCAGGGCACAACCGGTTTCTTTACCATGAACCCGGCAAAGGTCTTTACTGATCCGTCACCCGTGCCCAGGGTCTCGTCGTCCACCGCCTTGATCGGTTTGAGCGGGTAGATTGCAATCATGTTGGGGACGTGCATGTAGCGCACCCAGCCGATGGAATGATGCAGCTTGGCCTTGGACGTAAGTCCGGCAGCCGAACCGCCGGCGGCGCGGACCTGAAGGTCGCCGCGACCGTCGAGCATCAGGCCGAAACCCGCGTTCACGCACAGCCGCTTGTGGCGATACTCTCCGGAGCATTCTTCGAGGGTGGTAATCCAGTCGGTTTGGATGTCTTCTGACCCGTCATCGGCCATGGGCGGAACGTTGCAGATGAAGAACACGGTGCGCTGGTCATCGTTCCACATGGTGTCGGCGATGGTGGCCAGGGCCGCCCACTGCGCCTTGATTGCTGTTTTGAGTGCGGCTTTGTCGGAAGCGCCCCAGATGCCGTCGGAAAGAATGGGCACGTAGATGTACTCGAACCCGTAGCCGGTGTTGGAATCTTTCCATGCGGCGACCCGCTCGCAGGCTTCGATGATCTCGTCGAGGGATGAGCGGGGCTCGGTGGTTTCCCACCTATACTCGTCTCCCGCAGCGAAGCTGTCGTCCGCGGTTGCCGCTTCAGTGAACTGGACGTAGGTTCCGTTCCCCATGTCTATCTTGGATACGCGGGGCGGACCGGAACCGGTTATGATGAATTTCGCATTTGCAGACCAGGTGATGCCGCCGTTATAGCTCACCCGATATGTTGCGTCGTCGAACGAACCGCCTGCGGTGATGCGGATTTGGAAGCGGCGGCCCGAGCCGGGGACGGTGTGCGGAGAAACGTAGCCTACTGCCACGCCTGCGCGAACTGTGGCATCGGTGGGATCGCCGTAGATTTTACGCACAGGAGTGGTGATAGGGGTAGTTGCTGGTTTATCGGGCATGGAGCGAGCGATGCCTATCTGAACCGCGCCCGCCTTGAACGCGTCGTAGACGTGCTCGGGCATGGTGCCGAAACCGTACTCTTCTTCAATATCATCCGGATTGGTAGCGAAGCGTATGTCCAGGGTTCCGATTTCAGACGTTCCCACTATGGCAAACAGACCTGCCAGAGACGGGGGCATGACGCCCAGACCACCATCCAGAATCTCGGGGTAATAGCCGGGTAGATCTTTCAAAGGCATATGCTCTCCTATCCTCGGTTCTTGAGGTGTTTTTCGATGGCGGCATCAAGCTCCGCCTCGGTGATTTTAGCATCATCCTTCCAGCCGGTGCAAATCTTGAGTGCAGCCACGCGCGCGGGCGTGAGCTTGCGGGCTGCTGCAAGCCGGCTGAAGGAAGCCTTCCTGGAGTTCTTCACTTTTTTCTCCTTTACGACAGAGGTTGATTTAGCCTCTTCTTTCAGGTTTTCCATAATTGCTCTCCTGGGTTTGAACGCTCTTTTATGAAATTCTTCAAGCAGCTTGCGGAACTCGTCCCGGGTAAGGACGGTGTCCGGGCCAATTCCGGCACGTTCGCAGAGCTTTGCAAGGTCGGCCTCCGTGACCTTGTAGCGCCTTGCGAACTCGGCTGCACTGTAGCGGTCTTCAGCGGACATGAATTTCCTCCTTTTTTATACCCTTCATCATAATTCTCCAGGATCGACGATCTGGGGGTCGTCGTATTCGGTGCGGGTGATCAATGGCGACACCTCGGCCATGAACACCTTGCCGGTGTACAGCAGAGAAACGGTAACCCGGTACGTAGTTACTTCTCCATCCACCTCAGGGGTAACGCTCATGGTCTTCATCTCCTCGGTTACCTCCTCGAAGTGATCGGCGTACAGCTCGGCGGCAAGGCGCTTGCGGGAGAACATCAGCATCAGCTGATCGAGGTACCCGCCCGCATCTATAACCTCGGCTTCATTCTCGGCGTAGATAGAAGCGTTTATGGAAATTACCGCGCCGCGTATCTGCTGGTTGGTGACCCGGTAGGACTCGGCCTCCCAGGAGTAGGTGTCGTCATCAACAACGCTTTGACCGACCGTGAACTCGAAGGCAGAACCGTTCCCCACGTCTATCTTGCCGTCGGTGGGGATGGCGCCTGCCGATACCTCGACCTCTGTGCCCCAGTCCGATCCGGTCCACGGTGTTTTGCGGAGTTGATAGCTCCCGTCGGTTCCCACCGTTCCAGAGGCGGTTATCTCCAGCACGTATTTATTGTTGCCGGAGTGGACCCCGGTAAGCGCCGTCTCCTCGGTACCCGTGCCGGTATGGGTGATGGCGCCGCGAGCATAGATGATCTCGGGGCCGCCGTAGCCGGAAGCGTTGGAAAGGCTTACACCCGCAACGTGCAGAACCGCGGTGGGTCCCTGGCTCAGGGGAAGCACCCTGGGATCGAGTCGTTCTCTTCCTATCACCCGCGAACCCATGGCGAACACCAATGCCTGTGAAGGATTTTGAAGATACGAAATTCCTTCCTCCACCCGGTCGTAGCACCAGGACACTGCCAGTCCCCGCATTATCGGACCGTAGGGGAGGCTCATTTTGTGCTCCGCATCGGTTGTGAGCCGCAGGCCGTCAGTCGTTTCGGACGTTTGTTTGCACAGGCTGGAGAGCCTGTGCCACACGCTTGCTCGCGTGCGGTTTTTTGATTGAAGGGAACAAGATGCATTTTATTCCTCTGTATTCTGAGAGAAGCGGGCGTCAGGCGCCTTATACCGGATGCGCACCCGGGCGCGTTCCTCGGCACCGGGGAGTTCTATCTTGCCCGAAGCGAGATCACCAAGCGTCCTGTCGGCAAGCTCCCGTTTGTCCTTGGCCACATCTTCCTGCTCTACCCGGGCGTACAGGCGATAGACGCTCATCTGAAGCGCCGCCTCTTTCACCAAATCACGGGCGCCGTCGGAGTTGATCGCTTCCAAGTCGAGGGGAACAACGTAGCGTTTGGCAAGCTGGGCGTCCACGTAAGCCTCGGCCCAGCCGATGGCGGTCTCTATCTTGGCGTCGTCTATCACCTTCTCGGTGATGGAATGGGAGACGTCGTCGTCGGTCAGTCGTCCCAGAATGTCGGAAGGCACCGCCGTCTTGACTTCGTTGACGGTCAAGTATCTCATTTTCGGCCTCCTGATTTCTCGCCGCCCTTGCTTTCGAGTCGCGTTGAGAGCTTCTGGACCAGACCGCACTTCTCAAACTCTCGCGCTATCTTTGCCGAGAGCGATGCCTCTTCACCCACGCCGTACCAGCGCCCGCCCATCTTTACCGGACGGATGAATCTGGCACGCGCAGTCTTGACCTTGCGGGCAGCTTGAGAAGCCTTCTTAGCCATGTCCGTTCCTATGCCGTTACCGTGGCAAAAACCACGCACTCCGGCCAGTGGGGTACGGGCAGGGGACGCGACTCGGCCAACAGCCACAGCATCGAGGGATCGGCCTCGGTCCAGCTCTTGGCAAAGAAGGGCTGGGCCACCGCAACCCCGTTATCCAGATCGTACACCAGCGCGTGGTGCATGCGGAACGGCCCGTCAGAGGCAACCATGATGAACGCGGAGTCCGGGATGAAGTTGTGGGTGGTATCTGATGCGTCAACGTATGAGGCGTCGTACTCGTATATGTCCACGCCCACCAGGCGACCGATGTAGTTTGAACGACCGATTGATATTTCGCCAACGTTGAAGTTGCGGTAGTTGAGCATCTCGCGCACCTTGGTATGTGCCAGGAGCGCGTCAACCGCGTCCTTGCCCGCGATGGCCACGTCGGCGGAGTATCCGGTGGCCCCGGAGATGAGTCTCTTCCAGCCCAGGATATCGGAAATAGGATCGGAGTTGGTGGTATCGGTCCACAGGTCGGTTCCGGTAAGCACCGGCTTGTGCCCGGAGGGCAGGTTGTAGTCTATCTGGAAAGCGACATTGTCCTGAGTTACTTCCAACAAGCCGGTAAGCGACCGTGCCGCCATCCATTCCGAGGTTCGCACTATCATGTTCTTGAGATCGGCAAGCTCGGTGGCGATGCGCTGGTTCTTGTATCCGTCTATTCCGTTTTCTCCCAGGTACAGGGCAGTGCCGGCAGAACGCACCGACAGCAGGTCGTTTGCGGCTATCACCTTTTTGGGACGAAGCCTGGGAGCCTTTACCGACTGCACCTTGCGTCCCAGCTGGGCGACCACGATGCCGCCCTCCACCGGGGAAACGAAGGGAGCAAGTCTCTTTCCGCCTACCACTACGTCCACGTCTATATCCTCGGCAAGCGCCTGAATCCTGGTCGTAAAAACTTTGTCTAAAAGAAACGAGGGCGCTGCCGGTATCTCGTTTATGGCGGCGGTCAATGTACGCCAGTGTAGAAGTGTATCGTTAGCCATTTCTACCTCCTAACCGATTTTCTTTACGCTGATTCCGTACTCGAGCAGAGTACGCTTGGCCGCGGCGATCTGGGACGCGTTTGCAGAGTTCCAGTCAAGTGCGTCCTGGTTGAACTCGCCGTGCACGTAGGCCACGGTGTTTGCGTCTGCTGAAGACGCGTCGGTGTCGCGTGCAAGCACTGCGCGCGGGACCTCGGTGCCGTCCACTCCGCCGGTGTAATCCGCCGTAACGTTATCCGTGCCGCTGCTGGGCGCAGAGTCGAAGGTGACCACAAAGCCGCCGGTGGCGTAGTTGACGCTCCCCGATCCTCCTTCATCGCCCACGAGATCACCCTGTCCGTTGTCGGAGAGGGTCTCGGTGGTGCCCGCAGCGGTGATGGATACTGAACCGGAAACGACACAGGGATGAGCAAGGGTGCCGTAGAAGGTCTTTTTGCTTGCGTCGCCGCTTCCGATTGCTTCGCCCGTGTAGCCGGTCCCTGCCGGAGTCCACTTGTAATACTTGTTGTCCGCGCTCTTGCGGCCCAGCATCTGTCCTGCAGAAAGGTCGCCTGCGCCCGAACCCAGTACCACCGGATACAGCACCACCGGGTGCGAGCCGGCCAGAAGATTGCCGGCGGCCAGATTCTCTTCGGTTATTCCATAGCTTTCAGCCATAACTTGCCTCCTTTGCCCCGGAGGGATTTCCAGGGGTTGTGTTTTTACAAAGATGTGTTCTGATCATCTCGAGTTCTCCCTACTTGATCGTTTGAGCGATTTTGTGTCCCAGCGATTCGAAGGAGCGATCTTGCCTTGCCGCAGGTGCGGCGAACTCCTCGGTGGGAACCAGAGCGGGCAGGGATTCAACGAGTCCCAGGAAGAATTCCGCGGGCGAGACCGGCTCAAACCCGTCCTGGGATATGCTCTTCTCCACGGATAGTCCTGTCACGAACTGCACCAGCGCCTCGCGGCCCCAGGCAGCAAGCAGCCGTCCCTCGCGAGCCAGCCTGTCCACTACCTGCTGCGCTTCAGCAAGCCTTTCGACTTCACCCTCGGATTCGTACTGCGTCCCGGAGCCTTTCTGATTTTCCTCTTCATCCGGAGCGACGGTGGATTCAGGCTCCTTGGTTACTTTGCTGATGCGGGCGAGTTTGGCCTCAAGGAACGCAAGACTTTCCTCTGCGCTCTCTCTCACGTTTCCTTCCAGATCGTCCAGCGACCGGCGGGCCGCCCGCAGCGCTGCGGGACCAATCAACGGTTCATCGTCTACAATATCCACGACCGACAGCTTGTAGGCCTCAACCGATTCGGAATCGGCCATGGGATCAATCGCCAGCGAGTACGCGGCGAGCGCGGCCCAACCTAAAGACTGCCGCAGACGTTGTGCAGCCGCAGGCGCGTTCCATGGATGATTTTTCTGCGCGAACGCCAGATCTTCCAATGGCGTTAATTGGTATGGTCTTTCTGTGTTCATACTATCTCCTTTCATCTCAAACCCCGTAACCCGTAACACCGTAACCCGTACCCCTTCGGGGTATTTTCACTATATTCAGAAACATACGTTTCTGGTTTTTAAGGATATAACACCCGTAATCCGTAACACGGTAACCTCGTGTATGGTCTGGGGTAAATCTGATGTTAAGCATGATGTAATTCTGACCGGGTTCGTGACGAACACCATAGAAGCCTGACGAATTGTGTCTAATTGAACGTTTTGTGTTGGCGCGGGGCGAAAGACTTGACTTCTAACCAACTTTGACTATCTTACTGCATAATGTTAGGAGAAGTCGAATGAAAAGAATCCTTGGCGCTCTGGCTATGGGAATTGTGGCGATGGGACTGGCAACCTGCGGCGGTGAAGATCCCGAACCCGTGCTCAAGGAGCTGACCCATAAGTACTGGGATGCGGTGCTGGAGCAGCGCATGGATGAAGCTTATGCCATGCTTTCAGCAGGCTCCCGCGCCGGCGTCAGCCCGCAAGAGTTTGCAGAGTCCATGACTTTTATTTCGCTTGAAGGTGAGGAAGCTGACGGCCTGAAACAGGCCTTTGCCGAAAAGGCCAGGCTTACCATTCTGGGTATCGATATAAAGAAAAAAGAAGCGACCGTAGTCGTGATACTGCTCGTACCGGCCCTGGCCACGCTGCAGTCGAGTCTTGACGCCCAGCTGGCCTCAGGGGAACTCCAGGTTGAAGATACGCTGGCATGGATGGCCGGTGAGATGATTGCGGCGATTGAAGAAAACCGTTTGCCCACCCAGGAGCTGCGGCTGAAGATGACGTGGATACTCGAGGGGAAAACGTGGGGATTCGCGTTCGGTCAGGGTTGAGGGAATGCCGCCCGTGTATGCTTGCGTCATGAAAACCTGCGGCGATTGTCATGAGACAAGTCCAAAGCGTCCTTTCAGATACCCAAGGAGCAATGGCTTGAACCTTAAACGTCAACCCAAACCGGAGGGAGAATGAAACGCATCATGTTATTGATTGGTACAGCAACACTTCTGATTGCGGCATTGACCGGATGCCCCCGCGAAGACGAAACGCCAATCGTACGTCAGCAGGCAGAGCGATACTGGGCATACCTTTTTCGCGGCAGGACCCTCGACGCCTATAAAATGCTGGATGAACAGACCCGGGGATATCTCTCTTACATGGAGTATGCACAAAAGGTGGGCTTCGGGAGATCGCAAATCACCGAAATCCAGGATTACTGGAAGGCCTACTACGCCAATACTGAAATAGTCATCAACGACGTTTCCATCAAGCGCAAATCGGCCATTGTCTCCATCACCCTTACCATTCCTGACCCGTCCTGGTTTCCTGACGAAGCCTGCACCGAGGCGCAAATCCTGGGGCTTGAGGGGCACGAGTACGCCCTGTTTATGATTAGCGAGCAGACTAAAGCGCTCCAGCGCGGCGAGATTCCGCAGGTGCTGATAGAAGAGAGCACACAGCTCCTCAAGGAAAGCGACCAGTGGCGCATCGTGTTCAAGGATGAGGAGTAACTCCGAACTCCACCACGAATCACGCTTGACGGAACACAATCAACTGCTCGTAGTCCAATCAGACAACCTTTTTTCGTTCCGGAAATCGAATCATGGCGTGCGTTCCTCAAAGGCAAGTGCGCACGAGGCATGCCTGCCGTTTCATCCCGGGGCGTCTGCTTTGCGACGACCCGGCGGGCAAATTCAGTCAGGCATCAAAGCGCCGGCGATTAAGGTACAGAGGTCTTGATTTTTCCACCAATCCGATTATAGTAGGGACAATAAATCAGAGGAGGATTGAATGAAACGAATCCTTTCATTGTTTAGCGCCGTGCTGGTTCTCGCCGTGGCATCGGTTTCATGCGTTGACGAGGAACAGGCGATAAGACAATCGGTAAGCAGGTTCTGGCAATCCATAATAGACGGCAAAACCGACTCCGCCTACAGGATGCTTACCAAGAGCAGCCGGTTCAATATTCACAAAGGCGACTTCGAGGAGCGGGTAAGCTTTGGCGGAACCACGTCGCTGCGCAACCGCACCCTGCACAAGGCGTGGGCAGAGGAGTGCGACTTCCGCATCGAGGAGCTGGAGCAGCGCGGCAACGAGGCACTGGTGCTGGTAAGCTTCAAGGTGCCCGATCTGGACGACATGCTCTATCGTCTGGACAAAGAGGCCGAGCGCGAAGGCATCTATAAAAAATACAAGAACAAGTCCGACAAGGTAGATGCCTGGTTCGAGAAACGGATGACCGAGGAAATCAAAGCGCATCGCTTCTCGCGCATAACCCTGGAAAACCAAACCTGGCTCCTTCGCGAAGAAGGAGAGTGGAAGATAGATTACGATTACGACTATTAAGTTGGTGTTCCGTTCGTCGCCGCTCAAGGTTTTTCTCCTGCTCTCAGCGCTGGCGGTGAGTTGCGGCAGAGCCGATTCCATAGGTTCCTATTCTCCGCCGGAAAACCTTGCAGCGCTGGGCGAATGGGCGCAGAGCGGTTCACTGGCCTTCAGGGTAATGAAGGTTACTGAGAGCAAGGTGCTGGTAACGCAAGAGGCGCAGGAGAAGGCGCCGCGAGGTACTCGCTTCGTGCTCGTTACCGTGCAGGTAATGGTGGCAACCAGAGGCGAAGGGTACGTGGATTATCCCGCAGTGGTGAGACTGGTGGATTCCTCAGGCCAGGGCTACCGCCCCAACAGCGCGCGTTTTAGCAACCTCAACCCCGGCGACCTGCCGGTAAAGATTGAGGCGGGTACGTTCGTGGAGCGGGTGGTGGCGTTTCTGGTGAACTCCGAGTTCGAACCCGCAGCCTTGCGCTGCACCGCAGACGAAGACGCCGAACCCTGCCACCTCGCGCTGAGGAGGAAAGACTAAGCTTCGTCCCTGGATTTAAGCTCTTTCTCCAGCTTCCAGAAACCAAAAGCAGCTTCGCGGGCACTGGGGAAGTACTTTCTCTTGGTTGAAAGCCACTCATCCAGTTTGTTTGCCTGCCAAGTATCCACCTCAGTTTCCGTGTGTAATTGTTCGTCAACAAGAGTCTTCATTAGCGCTAAGCGGAAAACCTTAATAGCCACTTCTGTGTAAAGACCAGCATAAGGATTATGTGACCATTCTAAGTCTTTAAAGGATAGCTTTTCCCCATGCACAATGTCATTACGCAATTGGTAGAACCAACATAGCCACCAGCCTTTCCAAGGGGCTTCGATTTCCATTTCCTTCTTACCCCTAACTATTCTATCACTATGTTCTATCTCCTCGTTGCCTTTGAAAAGCTTAATAAGACTCAAACAGAGTTTCCTGTTTTTATCTCTACCTGTGTAGTTTGGGATTAACAACATTTCAAACGCTGTAGCTAAAGCAACTACATCCTTATAGAAGTAACCTTCTAAGGCTTTGGGAAAGGGAATTGCAGGTATGCTGTCCACAAAGGTGCTATTGAACTGATTGATGACCCTAAAAATACGACTACGCAAGGGTGTCGAACTAGACATAAGGAGTTTACCTAAGGATACTAGAAGAGAGTCTTTAGCTGCTATTTTACGATCTGTGCACTCTCTTGGTCTTATCATAGGAAAGGGCGGGAATTCATTAGACTCATCGTAGCCATAGCGTCTTTTAATAAACTTTAAGCCAACCTCAGGGTTTAACGGAATTATCTTGAAGGCAAAATCCGCTTGGCTTCTATAATACCGCTTATTTAGCGATGTGAAACCTTTCCGTTGAGCAGGGTTTCTTTCAATCTCTGTTTGAAATAGTGTACATGCACATAAGATGTCGACCGCTTTCTGCATATCTTCAAGGATGTCTTCAAAACCTCCTCGAACAAAAAGTGTTCCTTTTTCTTTATGGCTAATAAGACAAAGTGATTCGAATTCCAGATTCTGAAGACCGTGGGTTCAATAATGAAGTGCAACACCTTGGAAAACGAGAGGGATTTCGTTATCCTAAGGATGTATGTACAAGGAATACCATCATTTGAGTTTGAAGGAGCGGGAGGGTATAGATATGATGCGT
>JAUVJT010000070.1 GCA_030592225.1 Candidatus Stahliibacteriota bacterium
ACGCATCATATCTATACCCTCCCGCTCCTTCAAACTCAAATGATGGTATTCCTTGTACATACATCCTTAGGATAACGAAATCCCTCTCGTTTTCCAAGGTGTTGCACTTCATTATTGAACCCACGTTATACACTATTGGGTTGGACACCAGAGGTGTTAAAAGAGTGGGGTGAAGATATTTGGGGTGATGTTGAAGCGGGGCGGGAGGGATTGAAGATAGATAAGATGGCGTTGAGGAATAGAGAGCTAGAAATAGCGTCATTATTGCCTGAGTTGCCTGGTTACGTTATTCACGCATATGGAGGGCAACTCGACATTGAGGGAAATACTGGTGGTAACTTGTATGATTATTTACCATCGGGTGTTAAGAGTGCCATAGGGCAATTAATGGGAAACCTGCTGGCTCAGCCCAATGCGCTTGTATTAGCTTATGATCTTTTAGAGCACAGATTAGGTAAAGATGGAATTCCACCGGAACTTATGAAAGCAATGAATGAATATATAGATCAAAGCTATTGGCGATTTGTTCCTAATGATGCTGCCGTTGAGTCGTGGGCTACCATCTTAAATATTTCAGAGCATCAATTTAAGGCAATTGCCCCCAAGGAAGAAATAGTCACACTCCAGAAGACAGCGTATGATCCCTGGATTGTATATCTGAAGGAAGAGATAGGTGCTCTTCTAGAAGGGACAGGAGTAGCCCCAGGGGAATTCTGGGCAAGGATGCAACTTGATAAGCCAAGCAGTAAGGAAGCATTGGAAACCTCAGCATTACCTCAAGGATCAATGGAGCAACCTTATGCAAGGGAAATGGAAGAAGCGTATGCCCAAGTAAGTATCCCTAGAACGGAAGCTCCAATCGAGTCTGCTGGAGGTGGCGCATGGGGACCAAGAGGTTTACTCAGCTTAGCCATGTATGGGGCGCTTCCCGAACAGGATACCCAAATCGAGCTTACTTCAACGACTCCGGCAGGTGGAGATGGGGTTGCCGCATCACCTGCAGGTGGAGCATTGAGTATGCCATCGCTACCCTCGGTTGGTTTGCCGGATTTTGGCGGTGTGGCTTCAACTCCTCAGGTTGGATTCGGCGGAACTCCCAGTCGCGGAGCAACGCCTGTACCTCAGATGCTTCCGGTCAGCCTGGGCAGTATTGGAACATCGGGCGGTGGTTCAGGAGTTGGCCTGGGAGCATACTTGTTGGCTCCTTTCAAAGAGTTAGCGGCTTTATCAAAAAAACGGCAAGGGGTTTCGCCTATGCCTAAAAGAAACAGGATAGGCAAGTTTACCGAACGGCTTTTCCAGATTCCTCAGATGATGCTAACTGCTTCACCATCAGAGCATCTCTTTGCCGCAGGAGGGACTGCAGGCAATCTTTTGGGTGGGCTTTCAGAACCGCAACCCCCTCCCCAGATAGTTCACCGGTTTGAGAGGGGGTCGGTGCAGATTCATACCCAGAAAATAGATGCCAAGACTCTGGGCAATGCGTTCGTCAGCTTCCTGCAGGAGCAATCCAGGCAGTGAGGAGTAGTTATGGGTAAGAAGAAGTTAAGGCCGAAGAAATTCAAAGGGAGACGTTACGACTTCGAGGTCAACGAGCTGTTCAGGATATTTGCCGCCGCAACCGAGCTGCGAGAGATGATTAAAACTCACAAGAAGCTGCAGCCCAGGGAGTTTGACGCAAAGCTGAGCAAGCGGCAGAACAAAAAGATGGGCGACGATAAATTCCAGCAGGGCATTGCCGGCATCAAACAGATGATGGGCGCCGATGCTTTTGGAGAATCGACGGCATCCGAACCTCACAACTCGCCTGCCGAGTGCGCTCTGGATGCCATGGATAAAAAGTATTCGGCTCAGGAGGATTTTCCAATAAAGGTTCTCCCTCATAAAGTCAACATGATATATGAAGGCATCCCTGAGGCATCCGGGGATGATTTTGTTCCTGCCCCTCAGTTTGACCTTAACGAAGAGGGAGCGAACAATTATCTGCTGCGAAACAGGCATCCCGAAAATCAAACGCCCGTAATACCTGAACCGGTGTGGGAGGTTCATCCCCAGGCGGTTCAAGTTATTGAAGAAAAGTTGAGTAAGAGAGAATGTGAAGAGAAGCTGTCAGAGTTCCTCGACGCATATTTGGAAAGTTAAATAATGGAGGTAATTAATGGGATTTACAGACGTTGCGAAAGCCGCACAAAGTGTGGCCTCAAACATTACCGACGCGGTGTTCACCACCCACCGGTCGGGAACGTTCTACACCTACACCGACTACCTGGTACTGCAGGATGTCAACATCCCGTATCCCTGTCAGATAACAATCAACGGTCGCTGCAAGATCGTGATTACCGAGGTGGACGGCCTTATCGACACGGTCAAGGAGGATATGGGGTTCTCGGGCTACGACCTGAATATCAGCTTTGAGGCCGGCGATTACCGCAAACCGCTCATCTCGGGCGGCGGCGTGGTCAAGGCCCACGAGGTGATCACAGAAGTGGCTCATCTCGTACGCACCCATAAGGGCACGGTGTCCATAACCGAAAGCGTAGGGCTGCACTTCGACAAGGACGGTTCATTTCTACAAAAGGTTCAGGACGTGGCGGAGAGCGCCAGCCAGGTGTTTCGCGGACAGGAGTCATTGCTTGACCCGAGAACCTCCCTGCTTTCGGACCTGGGAATCAGGATGGTGGTGCTTCAGACCATTGCGGTAAATCCTGTCAAGAACCATCGCTACCAGGTTACCGTTACAGCAGTGGCCGAGATGGACGAGGATGCCGATATGTTTCCAAACGAAGATTCTGGAGATTGATTATGGAGTATGATTCCGATCGCGGGTTTTTTCACTCTCTCAATCAGGGAGAGGACATCTGGCTCCTGGCCGAGCTTTATTACGGGGACGCCTCCTTGTGGCGGGTTATCTATCATGCCAATCTTGATGCGCTCGGCGACGATCCGGAAACGACCTCTCCGGGTTTAGAGATTTTTATCCCGTATCTCGACGTTCGGGAGGAAACTTGCAAGGTGGCGGAGTTTATTGCTCAGACCGCGGCCGATCCATCCTTTGACCCCGTGGTTCTTATGGTTGCAAATCGTTACCATGACCCCACCCTGTGTTTCGATCTTTACGAATACAATCACTGGGACACAGATCACGTGCCCGTAGCCGGCGACAGTGTGGGTTACTTTGCACGTGCGAGCAAACCTAATATGCGCAAGGCTCAGCGCTGGCGAGAGATATTTTACAGGGGGCAGTGATGGCGGTACTTCGGCCTGCTTTCCAGGTAACTATTACAAACGTCGATAAAGACGGCAAAGACGTGGGGACATACAACGTAAAAGCCATATCCCAGATCACGGTAAACCAGTCTTCACAAAAGCCGTGCGACAGCGCCGAGGTGCACGTCCCCACCTCCAAGAAACCCATGATCAAAGACAAGGAAGGGAAGGAGGCAGAACTCATAACCCCCAAAGATAAGCTGGTGATAAAATTTGGATACATAGGCGAGAAGGCTGATTTGGTTACGGTTTTTTCAGGCTACGTATCATGGGTCTCGCCCGAGATGCCTCTGGTTATCAAGGCGGAGGACGCTTTCCGCGACGCCAAGCACAATTACGTAAACAAAACCTACGGCACCGATAGTAATCCTATGTGGTACAGTGATATAGCAAGGGACGTGCTTTCCCATGCGGGTCTGGATGCATACATACCTACCCCCGAGAAAGAAGGGGACTGGCAAACCAGCAGTTTGGAACTCAAGGAACAGACCGTTGCCCAGGCCATGGCCAGGCTTTCCCAGGATACGGAGTGGATACACTTCTGTCTTCCCGGCACCAATGAGGTTTACTTTGGACCTCCATTTCCTTACCGGAAGAATAAGAAATATCTTCCCAGGGGTGCAGGAGCAGAATCATCCCGACTGCTCTATCGCATAGGTTCCGGTCGAGAGAAATCCAACTTTGAGGAAGGAAGCACGTCTTCTGCATCCTGGGGTAATATCATTTCGGCCAGCGGCCTTAAGTATCAGAGCCGGAAACCCTATCGGCGGGTTATTTGTAATTTGGTGGATACGAAGTACTCCTCGAAGTCAGTTGAAGGAACGGCAGAGGTGCCTGAAGGTGAGGAGTGCGAGGAGCAAGAGGTAAGCTTTACCGCGCACTACGATTTCAAGAAAAGCAAGGCGGAAAACGAGGCGGAGGCCGGGCGCCGCGCCGAGAAGAGGCTCGCTATGCTTAACTCCACCCAGTACACGGGGAGTTTTACTACCTTTGGCAACCCCGGGCTGCGGCACTCCCAGATATTTAAGCTGGAGTCAGCTGAGCATCCCGGAAAGATTGACCATTACTACGAAGCGAAAGAGGTCAGTTTTAACTATTCCCCTACCGGAGGATTCAGGATGACGGTACAGGTTAGCAGGCCGCCGGATGAGGAATAAGGGGGTGCAATGAGTGCAACGTACGTCAAGGAGATAAAACGAGTTGCGACGCAGTCGCTTTACGTAAGGAGATTTTATGAGTGAGGTAAAAAAGCTGTTCCAGGAACTCTCGGACAAAGGCCTGGACGACGCCATAATCGGCACGGTAACGGCGTGTCAGCAGACCACGCCTGCGGGCTGGGCACTGCCTGACCGGCTCAAAGGGTTCTGGTGCGACGTGCAGCCGGAGAAGAAATCGGAGACCCTGCTTCAGCACGTGCCCATGGCGTTCCGGGTACTCAACACCGAGAATGATTTGGGAATCATCATGGTGCCCAAGAAAGACACCGAGGTCCTGGTATCCTGGGTGGACGGCAGAGCGACCATCGAGGCGTGCCAGGAGTGGGATAGAATGATTCTCAAAAAAGGCAAGAACCTGTGGATAGAAATAGCCGAGAACGACGACATTTTGGTTCAGACCGACGGAGCAATTGAGGTCAAAGTCAAGAAAACCGTGGTCGAGGACATAAAGATTTCCAAACAGGTAAAGGCTCCGCTCATCAAGTTGGGCAGGATAGCCCTGCATCCGGTTTTCTGGGGTGATATGCTCCTGACCTGGCTTTCTACCCATACTCATCACCCGTCGGGTAAGCCTCCTATACAGTCCCCTGCCTTGCCTGCGATACTTTCAAAAACCGTGTTTATAGATTGATGAACCGCAGATTGACTTCGTCGCTAAGCGTTCACAGATTACACAGATTTTGTTCCCTCTCCCTCTGGGAGAGGGCTAGGGTGAGGGCTGGGATGAGAATATTATTCGCATCATCTGCCGATGAGGTAGAAAGGAGGTCGTAAGTGATAAATCTTGGCAGAGACATCAGGCTGGAGTTGGACTACGACGATGGCCGAATACTCGATGTCCTCGTTGAGGACGGTGATCTTGCGCTGTGCGACGGCGAGGACTGTCTTAAGCAGGATCTTCTCAACGAGCTGTGGACCCAGTACTACGACTGGGCCCTGGCGTTTACCGTGGGGTCTCGCCTGCCTGAATTCGTAAACATGCCCATGGCCGGAATCGTGGTGGCCGATTTGTACAACGCCATCCGCGAGCCTCTGGAGCGCGAGGACAGGCTGGTTGCCGGCCGCTACAACATCAGGCTGACCGACGCCGGCTTCACCTGCGGGGTATTTCCCAAATCCAGGCTCAGGCCGCGGGAAATAAGCCTGGTGATTAGAAGATGAAGAATAAACCAGGGTCTGCCCCTTGGGTGCTGTGCAGCCATAGGGTACAGATTACACAGATTTCACGGATGATGAAGAATAACTATCCGCAGATTACGCAGATTAAAGTCTCTCGAACCCCAAATCTGCGTGAGGACGACGGAGGAGTCCGCATCTGCGAAATCTGTGGTTAAAAAAAGGAGAAAGATAATGGCTTTACACTTCAAGACAGCAAACGAGGTCTTCAAGGACATGAAGGCGCAGATGCAAACCGAAGCGCCGCAGATAACCAACTGGCGCACGCGCGGCGTGGTGCGCTCGATCCTGACCGTGGTGGCCGCGGCCATCAGCCTGCTTTGGGATCGGTTAAAGATGCTTTACCTCGATTTATGGGCCCAGTATTCGGACCGCACCACCTTGCGCCGGTATTACGAACTTTGGGGGCTTACCTGGTCGGATTCAATCGACACCGAGACCGCGCGCAAGGAGGTGCTGGCCTGCTACCGTCAGAAGGGCAAGGGCACCAAGGCGTGGTACCGGTCCGTGGTGCTCTCCGAGTACTCCGAGTACGTGACCGACGCCACCGTGGCCATGCGCCAGCGCGGCCCCAACACGGTGGACATCCAGGTTACCTACAACGGCGGTCCGGTTTATGAAGACATGGTGGACGAAATCGCCGACTTCTTTGAACAAGATGAGAATAACGTGGTGGGCGCCGAGGTTCTGGTGGTATCGGTATGATTAGAAGATCAGAAGATACAAAGATTAGAAGATTGCTCCGTAAGCGTCGCCCTTCGGTAGAAGATAAAAAGATTAGAACTCCTTACAGTCGTTCTCCTTACGGTGGAAGATTCGTAGAGAGGGCTAAAAGAATCTGTAATCTTCTAATCTTGCACCGAAGGGAAACGAACGAGGTGAGTTTCAATCTTGGAATTTGTTCATGAGCAGATTCAAATACACCTTCAACATCCTGACAAACCGTAGCACGCACAGGTTAGAGAACTTGTGCCACAAAGGAGTTGCTATGAACAATGAACAATGTATGTGGCACAGACTCTCTAGTCTGTGTCAGACCCGGGGGAAACATGGCTAGATTCAGATACAACTTTAACATACTAACTAATCGTAAAACTTTCCGCGACTTAAAGGATGACTCCCCGCTGCGGACGCTGCTGGAAACCGTCAGGGCGGAACTATCCGAACGTCCCACCTTCGCGCCTGATACCACCGAGTTCGTGGAAGACGGCCTTAACCCGGTCTACGACACCCGATTCATAAATTGCGCATCAGGTGAAGATCTGGACTACTGGGGCGAAACCCTTGCACTTCCCCGCAACGTTTCTGAGTTGGATTCCGCTTATCGCACGCGGCTTTTGAACGAATTGCGCGACTTCACCGAGGCGTTGACTGCCGAGGGCATCAAGGGCAGGGTGTACGATATAATCAACTCCTACCCCACCATCATCGAGCACCACTCGCTTGCTCCTGACTGGCCCCTGGACTGGTTCGACGTCAGCGAGGGCTGGACTACCTGGGCGCCCTGGGAGGAATTGGTGGATTTTCTGCTGGTGGTACCATCCGGGCTTACCGAGGTTCAAATAGAGCAGGTTGCGGCTGCGGTTGCGGACGTCAAGTTCGCCCCTGCCCGGTGTCTCATGGTCACCGATTCAGGCTCGGGATATTACAATCTGGTTAAACTGGTGGAATAGGGATGAGCGTCTTGGCACCGCAGAGTAGCTGCAGGCAGGAGCGCACATTCAATTGCGCACTCCACTCATCCTCAACGGGACACAGTCCCGATGCGCGGAGCGTTTGCTTTACTGCGCGGCAATGCGCAGCCGCTCCGCTCCCACGCCGCATGCCGGTTTGGCCGGTGCGGAGGGTTAGCCCGTGATTCCGCCTTGGGACTTGTGGGTTTGGAGTCCCGATTTTAAGAGTCGGGACAGGAACTCCTCCTTGGTAACCCGCTCTCCCCTGGCGCATATCGCGTGCCAGGTTCTATCGAGCGTGTTCCAAAGCTCGTCGGTAACCCGAATAGCCAGGAGTTTGTTCCGCGGCTCCCCTGATCTTGGTCTGGCCATGTTGTATCTCCTGTTTCGCTGGTTTTTTCTTAATTCTTTAATTGCTGCTAATAAAATCATAGTAGAAAAAACCGCCATGTCAAGTTAGAATCATAAGCATGTTAAGTTTCTAGAGTTATTTTGTTCTACAGTAATGACTGATTTAACCAGTAAAGTACCCCGCAGGGGTAAAGAAAGGAGAACTGCATGAGAACAAAAATTAATCGCACCGCGCAAACGTTTCTCGCACGACGGTGTGATGAAAGAATAATTCAAATAAATGTCATTCCTAAAAACGGAGGTTACAGATGAGCAACCGGTTCAATAGAAACGACGTAAACGTAGCAGATGATCGGTTATTCCCCGCCGACTTCCAGGTAGACCAGAACGGCCAGGATGCTGACATCTTACAACTAGCCAAGGACTTAGGGTGCCTGCCCTGTCTTGGCTCAGGCCTGGACGTTACCTCCAAAAGCGAGGTTGACCACAAGGTGGAGGTCGCCGCAGGCTGGGCGTATGACGTAGACGGACGCCGCATCACCGTTTCCTCGGCCCAGGAGGTGGTGCTTACCGACACCGCCGGCGGCAATAACTACATCGTCCTCGCGCATCAATACGACACCGACACTACTCGGCCAGCGCACCGCACCGGAACTTCATACGATACCCGGAAGAAAGACTCCTTTCAGCTAACCGTATCCAACGCATCTCCTGGAGTTAACGACATCGTGCTTGCCAACTGCACCCAGACCGGGACAGGCACCATCACCATTGAACTTGCCGATCGCCTCGTCACGTCATGCAGGATGATAGCGCAGAGCATGATCCCGGAGGTTGCGGAAGAGGATGCAGGCGGCGCCCCCCCGGGTCAGCAGAACGAACTGCCCGATTATCCCAAGGGACGCACCATACCCATGCCCATCATCCTGCAAGGAACGCGCAACGGCGAGTCCTGGTCAGGGATCGAAACCATCCTGCCGGAGAACCTTGGCCGCACAACCGCCGCAATTTCGACACTTACCCTTGAACGGGTCAACCTGAAGTCCGGAACCGCTCTGGCCGACGTAAAAGTGTGGGTAGGCGACTGGGGCCAAGGGCAGCGCGACGCGGTCAATTCTGCAAAATGCAACTTCACCATGCCCACCAAGTCAGGGGTCTCCGCGTGGGACGATGATCTGTTCATCACCTCGCCGCCCGGCTATTACTATCTGGTCAAGGATGACGAAAGCTGGTTCTCAAAAATCACCGACTCCGGCGATACCTGGGTGGAGTGCTCCGATAATCTGCCCGACGCCGCGTCAGGCACGTACTACATCTGTCCCTATGCCGAGCTTTACCGAACTCAGACCTTCCCTTACGAGAGCGACGCCGTGCTGCAAGTTACTCATCCCCACACCCTGCGCCACTACAACCGCATCGCCTCGCCCGTAGCGCCCGTGGCGCTCATCAAGGATTTGAACCTGGGCGGCAAGTACAAGATAAAGGTGGCCTCGGTCATCACCGGCGACAACTACACCAAGTGGGCCGAGCAGGACTTCGTCGTGGGTTCTGACATCCTGGTTTGCTGGGAGGCCGCCTCCTCGAATCTTACCGTTACCCCGGTGGACGGCGGGGTCGAGGTCAGCATACCCGGCATTTCTTCAGGCGATACGCCCGAGACCTACGAGGTGTGCTACGTATACGGCGCTGATCCCGATACCCTGGCCGCACCCGATTTCACCGACGACACTCACGCCACCATCCACACCTCGGAGCGGGTGTTCAAGCTGGACGTTCCGCCGGGCAAGGCGGTCAAGGTCGCGGCACGTGCCATCAAAAGCCGCATGGTGATGCGATGCGCAGGGCTGGATAAGATAGTAAACCAATCCGGCGACTACGTGACCGCGGGCGGGGTGGGTCTGCGCCGCAACCGCAAGAGCTTTACCGGAATGATAGCGGAATCAACCCTTGCCGCACAGGCCACCGCGCTTGTTGACGAGGTCCCGCTCCCCAACCCCGTCTGGCCGGAGAAGATATTCCTGTTCAACCCGACCGGAACCGCGCAGACAGACCTTGAGGTTTACGTCCACGGCGGCAACCAGGTGTATACATCAGGACGCAAGATACAGATAGGCACCGGCGGCGATGAAACCGAGGTCGCGGCCAGAAGTTCGGTCGAACTCGGCATCACCGATTATCGCATTACCGACGACACCATGATGATCACCGTCAAGAACATCCACGCATCCAACGCACAGAGCTTCGATTTGCGCTACGGCATACAGTACCGCGAGGACTC
>JAUVJT010000052.1 GCA_030592225.1 Candidatus Stahliibacteriota bacterium
AAGCGGTGTTTGTGAAAAGGGGAGAGGCGCTCGACGTTTTTGGTCCGGGCACCCACACCCTTTCCACCGGCAACCTGCCCCTGCTTCACCGGCTGGTCAACCTGCCTTTTGGCGGCGACACCCCGTTCACTGCCGAGGTGTGGTTCGTGAACAAAACCGTGAAGCGCGACCTCAAGTGGGGGACCAAGACCCCCATTCCCATAATAGACCCGGTGTACAATTACCCGGTTAACGTGCGTTCCTACGGGCGCTGGGGTCTTAGAATCCAGGATTCCCGCAGCTTTGTTACTCAGATGGTGGGAACCCTTAAGACAGCGGATACGGCAAGGATTGCGGAGTACTTCATCGGCGAGATAGACCAGAAATTCTCCGACGCCATGGCCGAGTTCTTTGAGAAGGAAAAATCCTCAATCTTTCAGGCCAACGCCCAGCTGAACGAGCTTTCGGCCTTTACCCAGGACGCCATAACCCGCGAGTTTAACCGCTACGGTATCGAGATCGTCAACTTCAACGTCGAGCGCATCTCCATTCCCAAGGAAGAGATGGAAAAGTTCCAGGAAGTGCTGGGCCGCAGGATGGAGATAGACCAAATCAGCCAGGCCAAGGTCGGCCAGGGCTACACCACCATGCGAACGTTTGATACGCTGGAGAAGGCGGCTGAACAAGAGGGCGGCGCTGCAGGCGGTATGCTGGGAGCCGGTCTCGGCCTGGGCATGGGACTTGGCGCAGGCGTACCGGTCGGTCAGCAGATTGGCAAGGCCATGCAGCCGGGCAGCCCTCCTCCCCAAAGCCCCCCTCAAAGCCCTCCTCAGACTCCGCCTCCATCCGCTGAGAAATCCCCGGAAGAAGACGTGGTCGCCAAGCTGAAAAAGCTCAAGGAGATGCTCGAAGCCGATCTGATTACCAAAGAAGAGTACGACGCCAAAAAGAAAGAAATACTGGAAAAGTTTTAAGGAGGCGAGATGGATAAACAGAGAATTCGAATAAGCATAGCCGCACTCATCGGTTTTGTGGTTACCGCGGCTGCCATCATTGTTATCCCCCTGCTCATAGTACAGGCCGCCGATCGCACCGGGCTTTTCTCCTATCGGGTTGCCTGGATGGAGTTTCTCGCCCTGCTCTTCTGGGGATTGGTGGGCGGGCTGTTCTTCATCTTTGCCCCTGCCGACAAGAACCGTCGCGGCATTGGCGGAGTCTATCCTGCACTGGGCATTATCACCTTCATCTTCATCGCCATAAGCTTCATCATCTTGCTCATTCAGTGGCTCATCCCCTCCAGCGTTTTCCTGGCCGCCGCCATCATTCCCACCCAGATCGTTCTTCTGGTAATCTACGTAATCCTCGGCGTCATCCTCTACTTCGCCCTGGCCGGAGCACGGGGCGGAGCCAGGCGAATGCCCGAGGGTGTTCCCACCCCTGCAGAGCTTGACGTTCTTCTTAAGTCCGAGGAGAACAGGCTGGTGCAATCGCAGGAATCGGTTTCCTTGCGTGAGGCGCTCAAATCACTGCGCGAAAAGATTCACTACTCCCTGTCCCAGGCGGGAAGAATTGCGGACAGTTCGGCCTACGCCGCGTTTGTCTCAGACATCCAGACCCTGCACCGGGAAGTTGCCGCGCTCGATTTTGCCGGTAATGAAACGGTTGCTAAATTCGGAAACCTTGCGACCAGAGCCGATTTGCTGCGTACCCGGGTGGACGTTCTTGTCGAGAGTTTGAAAAGAACCTAAGGTTTAGCCCGTGGGTTCAATAATGAAGTGCAACACCTTACAAGCATAAGCTTAAGATAACAGGGAGGATAGGGATAGCAGCCTTGACAAGTTATCCTGTGAGTATATCATAGAGTTGTGAATCAAGTTTGCGGCGGTGAGTTGTGAAGCGATCGTTGGTTATTCCGGCGATACTTCTCTTGCAGGCAGTTTTTCCTTCCTTAATTTACAGTTGGACGCGTACCTACGGCGGGTCTAAAGCCGACGCCGGGGAGTGCGTTCAGCAGACCCTTGATGGCGGGTTCATAATCACCGGCTGGACAGAATCGTTTGGCGCGGGCGAATCTGACCTCTGGCTGATCAAGACCGATACGCTCGGGGCTGTCGAATGGAGTCATACCTATGGAGGGGGCGGCAGGGACAAGGGATTGTTCGTTCAGCAAACTCAGGACAGCGGCTTTATCGTTGTGGGCAAAACCTCTTCGTTCGGCGACGATTTTGTTGATTTTGACCTGTGGCTGCTGAGGATTAATCCCCGGGGGGGTATCCAGTGGAGCACCGTCTACGGGGGTCACAATGACGACGTGGCCACCTGTGTTTACCAGCTTCAGGATGGCGGTTATTTCATCTGCGGATACACCGAGTCTTACGGTTCAGGCGGCCAGGACGTATGGCTGCTCAAGTCTGATGCAGACGGCTCGATCGTCACCCAAAAAGTCTACGGTGGGGAGTACGACGACTGGGCTAACTTTATGGGGCCCGTTAATAATAATTACTACGTGGTAGGTACAACCCAATCATTTGGCAATGGCAGCGGCGATATCTGGTTTTTGGTCGCAGGCGCCTCTTGCGATACCTCGTTTACGAGAACCTATGGGGGAGAGCGTTGGGAAGAGGGTAGGTCGGCTGCGCTTTCTGTTTCCTGGCCGCCTTATCATGGATCAGGGCATATGATAGTGGGCAAGACAAATACCTTTACCCAGGGCGACGATGATTTGTGGGGGGTAATGACCAACACCGTAGGTGATAAGATATGGACCAGAACTTACGGTGATTCGGGAAACCAGTGGGCCAACTCGATCGTCAACACGGGGAACGACAATTACGTGACTGTAGGTGAAACACACTCCGCAGATGAGGGGAATCTGTGGTTGGTTGCCTGGAACAGGGAAGGGTTGAGTCCTTGGAAGAAAACCTATGGCGGCGCTGAACGCGACGGCGGCAGTTTTCTGGATGTCACGACCGATTTGGGCTGCATAATTACCGGATATACCTGCTCGTTTGGCGCAGGGGATGCCGATCTTTGGCTTATCCGTACCGATTCCCTTGGCGATACCCTGCCTCACGAGGATTGGCCGGACCCCGATGACCCTGACGATCCCGACGATTCCGATACCCTGACGTGGAAGATTCTCAATCCCATAGGTGACGTAATTCAGATAGAGTACGGGGAACAAGGTTTCCAGGCATCGGTTTACGACGCTCTGGGCCGCAGGGTTGACCGCCTGGCGCCTGTCGAAACTCCCGGCAGCATCCTGTGGGGTGAAGACCAAAAATCAGGGGTGTATTTCTTCAGGGTAGACTCTGATACCTCCTTCGTTATTCAAAAAGTCGTTTTGATTCATTAAAGATTCAGACAAGAGGGCAAAAGCATTGCATATTATAAGCCCTTTGCCTAACGCTTGACAAATAGTAGGGGAGGGGTATAGTTGAGTATGAAAAAGGAAGAACTTAATGTTGGATAGGCTAAAGGAGGAATTCAAACGAATCAAGGAGAATCACCAGAATGCTATTATACGACGGACTGCTTTAACAGCGTTAGGGCCATCAATGGTTCGCTTTCTACCTAGAGGTACGAAGGAGAATATTATTCCAACTCTCTGTAGGATAAAATTCAATGAGCTACTTAAGTTTAATTCTCAAGACGAATATCAGAAATGGTTTGAAAAGAATTTGGGGAAAGTAGCAAGTAAGATCGAGATTGGAAATTCGGGTCGCAGGAAATGGGCGTATGCGGCCAAGATACTTAACTTATTTCTGCGCGATGTAGTTTCAAATAGTCGTTTCTTTGATGATAACCAGGCGAACGAGATTATAGGATGGCTTTATGCTCCGATAGACAAGAAGGTTCTTGACAGATTACGTAAGTTGATTGAGAAACGAATTCCTAATGAATTAAGGTATGTCGATTCGAAAAAGAAATTTTACAAAATTCAAGAGGTACTAGGCGAAGCGGCTAAAAAGGTTGGGGTTCCTCGGGTTTGGTTCGATGATGTTTGGGTAGGGAATAAATAAGGTAGGGGTCGACCTTCAGGTCGGCCCGCATTATCGGGTCGGTTTACGCGAAGAGCAACGGAGTTGCAAAGACCAGCCCCTACGTTTAATCCAATTTCCCTTAGTGATGATTCTTCCGTTCGTTCTTGCAGGATGGCTATTTCCCTTAAGAGGGTGTCTAAAAATCCCCTTGCGGGCGATTTCAGCCTCGCGCTTGCCTCAACTGTTTTCTAACTACAGCTTCTAATCCATGTAGTGCGGAGCTTTAGCTCCGCTGCGAGATTGAGGTTTCGCGCTAAGGTAACAATCGCATGGGGTTTCACCCTGATTCTCCCCTCCCTTGACGGGAGGGGGTAGGGGGAGGGTGAAAACGAGATATCACCCCCTTTCTTAATCTGCGTCACCGAAGGAGAACGACCGGAGGGAGTTCTGCCGAAGGAAGACGAGTGAAACGAGTCGTTATCTGTGGTTTATTTATTATCGATTTGCGCTCTCTGGAGTTTTCCACTATAGTCAATATACACGGTCTTCATTTCAGTGAAAATCTCATACGCCGTCCAACCACCTTCGCGGTGGCCGTTGCCGGTTTCCTTGACGCCACCAAAGGGCATGTGGCACTCCGCGCCGATGGTCGGGCCGTTCACGTAGGTTATGCCCGCCTCGATGCGCTCAATTGCCCGCATGGTATTGTTCACGTCCTGGGTGTAAATCGAGGACGACAGCCCGTAAATGGTGCCGTTCAGCACCTCAATGGCCTCATCAAGGTTCTTTATCGTGAGAATCGAGAGCACCGGGCCGAAGATCTCCTCCTGGGCAATGCGCATGTCGGGCGTAACCTTATCAAATATCGTGGGTTCAAAGAACCAGCCCTTGATTAAATCGCCGGCAATCAGTGCATGTCCGCCGCATACCAGCTCGGCCTTGTCTTGTTCCTGACCAATCTTCACGTATGACGCCACGGTCTGACGCTGGGCCTCGGACACCAGCGGTCCAACCTGGACGTCTTCGTTAAGCCCGTTGCCTACCTTGAGCGCCTTGGCACGCTTGACCAACTCGGCCACAAACTCATCGTGCACGCCTTCCTGGACGATTATCCTCGAAGTTGCCGTACATCGCTGACCTGTGGTGCCGAACGCGCCCCACAGAGCGCCTTCTAACGCAATTTCGAGGTTTGCGTCGTCCATTACTATCTGGCCGTTCTTGCCGCCCAACTCCAGCGAACACCGCTTGAGGGTTTTGCCCGTGGCCTCGGCGATGCGCTTGCCCACATCTGACGAACCTGTGAAACTTATGCCCTTGACGTCCGGGTGGTTGATGAGATGCTCGCCCACCACGCGTCCGGAGCCGGTCACGTAATTGATAACGCCTTTGGGCACGCCGGCTTCGTCCAGAATTTCCATCAGCCTTGCAGTGCACGCCGGGGTATCGGTGGCAGGTTTGATAACTATCGTATTACCGGTGGTTATCGCGGGGAAAGTTTTCCAGGTGGGGATGGCCATGGGGAAGTTCCACGGGGTGATAAGTCCCCAAACGCCCATGGGACGGTGGATAACGTAGGCGGTTTTATTGCGCAACTCGCTGGGCACGGTCTGCCCGTGCATGCGGCGGCCCTCGCCTGCGGCAAAGTCGGCGGTGTCAATGCCTTCCTGCATGTCGCCCCGGGTTTCGGCAAGCACTTTGCCCATCTCGCGGGTCATAAGTTGCGCAATTTCGTCCTTTCGGGCGCGCATGATGTTGGCCACCCGGTACATAATCTCGGCGCGTTCGGGCGCGGGCGTGTCGCGCCAGGCGGGGTACGCTTCCTTAGCGGCTGTAACTGCCGCATCTACGTCGTCTACAGTGGACAACTGGAACGTGCCTACCAGGTCGCTTGTATCGGCGGGGTTGCGGTTCTCGAAAGTCTTGCCTGACTTAGACTTAACCCATTCGCCGTTGATTAAATTCTTGAATACTTCTGCCATGATGCCTCCATTTCAGGTTAAATTTTCCTGTGATTGTACTCAGAATTGCGCTATTAGTCAAGCAAAAAAGGTGGTCAAAAGCTGGTCAGAAGTTGGTCAAAAGGTGGTCAAAAGATACCCAAAAGATGGACAAGAGCGCGACTGCGTCGCAATTAAAGATTAGAAGATTAAAGATTAGAAGATTAGAAGATTAAAAGATTAAAGATTTGAAGATTAAAGATTGCAAGATTTAAAGATTCTAACATTGAAGATTGACGAAGTGCCCCGGTCGGATACGCAGATTTGTGGGGTGAAAGGGTGGAAATCAAAACTTTTGAATTGAGCTGTAAAGAAAAGGAAGTTTATCGTGTTTTAATCGAAATTTAGTACCGTGATTGTGCCCCGTTCGGGCATCAAAATCTACATAGATATATCCTTGTTCTATTGCATCTAAGAATTTGTCGAAGTTGAACTCGGTTAATATCTTTATTTCCTTATACCAGAAATGTTCCCTACCTTCGATGCGCTTTCTTTCTGCTCGGATATAGAAACAATTCTTGAGTTTTGTACCTGCCTTATGGAATAAATCGGTAAAGCCCCAGTAGGGTTGAGGATTTAATTCACTTAAACCTACTCTTTTCCTAACGGATTTTAACCATTCAGCATGTTTTTCAGCGATGGCTTTTGAATTGAAGGAGATTTTAACCTTCTCTTCATCACGGTTAATGATAACGGTAAAACCGCGATCCGAACGAGATGAGCCACTGATTGTTTGACGGAAGCTCATCTCGGTTTGAGGATATTTGGCCCCAGCCGCTTTATGAAGCCAACCGTACAAGGGAAGAAACACAGCGGGGACAAACTTCAAGGCTCTAGGAGATGGTTCCATATGAAAAAGGGTGGTTAATGAAGATGTTCCTATTCTTTGAGTTTTTAATTCCCACTCCCTTGCATTTGGGATAGGTAGGTTATTCTCTTCTATTCCAAGTAAATCTTCTAAAGTATTTCCAACACCACCGGCGTTACCTGGTCTAGCGTTAGGTATCCAACCCTGCTCTCTGATTTTCTCGATTCTTTCAATAAGATCTTCTTTAGAGAAAGTTTCCATATTACTTCTTTTTTATCGGCGGTCGCCAGAAATCCAGCAAGTATTCAAAAGTTACACCCATAGTAATATAATTACTTGGCCATCCAAAAATACCAATTCGATTCACAATATTCGTTCTATCCCAAATAATAACGTTCCTTAGTTCATAGCCACGTTTCCTCAATTCCTCTATTAAGGACACATGAATAGTAATACGTTGATTCTCCCACCACATATCAGGCACATTGATTACGCAATGAGCTTTAGGACGAAGCAAGGGTAAAAGCCCTTCATAGATATCGCCCATAGCTTTTGTGTAGTTCTCAAGTTCCATTGTACCAAGGTCTCTTGGATCCTGCGAATACTGTTCGATTTTCCCGAGTTGCTCGTTTTTTCTGTCTCTTCGTGACTTATTTTTACGCTTTCTGTTTAGCAAGTTAGCGTAGGGGGGTGATGTAAAGATTAAACTAACCGTTTCTTCATCCAAATAATTAGAAACCATTTTCGCATCGTCTTGAATTGCAACCTGTTTAGAGTTGTTGAGTAAGCTATCTTGGCGTAAGCGGTTACGGCACAAGTCAATATAGTTTTCCTGAAGGTCAAAACCTACAGCATTTCGATCTGAGTCTTTAGCAGCTACAAGCGTTGTTCCACTTCCAACGAAGGGGTCTAAAACGAGTTCTCCCTTATGGCTAAATAACTCGATGACCTTTCGAGCTAAAGAAATCGGGAAAGTTGCCGGATGTAGTTTCTTATCCCGAATATCTCTTTTTTCATAGTAGAATTGCCAGACGCCTAGTTGACTCTTAAGCCACTCTTTAGCAGTCATACAGTTAATATGAGTAGGACCACAGTTGCAAGTCCTAGTACTTCCGATGTTCAGTCTTTTCGATTTGGTTGGCTTCTTCTGAGATACAGTTTTAGTTTCAGGAATATTCATCCAGTGAGTATACGACCGTTCCTTTCAGAGTCAAGCTCTTTGGTTCCTTTAACAAATTTGCTTCGTCGTAACGACCCTTCGGCTCGTACTCCTCGCAATGACAGGGCGTAGCAGGCGCGTGAAGTTCGGGCGGGCTGAAATTCCTGGCTTACCTCTATTTGACAAAGATGTCAGGGGAATTATACTGGGTCAACTTACGTGTAGAAACGCGCAACCATCAAGGAGGGCCTACCCACCGAGATCGGCTCCGCCGATCAATATCAAAAGTCAAAATGCAAAATGCAAAATGCAAATTAAGATAATTCCGTAAGCGTCGCAATGACAGGGGGTAGCACTCCATAGTTTTCGCTTGACATAAGACCGTTTTTATCTTAGACTACCGCATGGCTAAACTACCTGTGGTTTCTGGGCCTCAACTTATCAAAGCGCTTGAAAAAGGCGGTTTTAAACTGGTTCGTACAAAGGGAAGCCATGCAAAACTTCGAAAGGGGAAGGTTCGTACAGTAGTTCCCCTCCACGATGAATTAGATAAGGGAACGTTGCTTGGCATTCTGAGACAATGCGGAATGTCAAAGGATGACTTGATGAGGTTGTTATAGGTTCGTAAGCCGACATTCTTTAGATCAGTTTTTCTGGATTATCTAATTCCTTTCCTTGAAGCGATGGGCTTGACAGACAGCGGATTTTCATTAAACTAATACAGTGTATGAAAAAAGAGGTGAGTCCATGACCAAGAAATTTACTGGAGTGGTGGTAAAGGGAGAGCGCTGGTATGTGGCACACTGTGTTGAATTGGGGGTAGTGAGTCAAGGTAAAACTATCGAGGAAGCCCAGGTTAATCTAAAGGAAGCTGTTGAGCTTTACCTTGAGGATTCCGATTTTGATGATTTACCCGAAAGCGCAGGGGAAGTGGTGTTCTATCCAATGGAAGTAGCGGTTCCCTGAATCTTTCTACAAAGTTTTTATCCCTTCGCCCCAAACCCCACAAAAGATTGTGCGACTGCGCTGATCAATATCAAATATCAAGTTGAAAATATCAAATTTCAAAATCAGGATTGCTTCGTCGTAACGACTCTTCGGCTCGTACTCCTCGCAATGACAAGAGGGTGCAGGCGCGTGAAGTTCGGGCGGGCTGAAATCCCTCTATTTGACAAAGATGTCATTTGTTTTTCCTGCCGTTCATAATGGTAGTTCCGCTGATACTCTGGAACGTGTTGAACGAGCAGATTATAAGCTATATCGGCCAGAGAGGGTGGGATATAGGGATGGTGGTATTTATCGTTTGCATAGTTGCCGCTTCCATACTGCCATTTGTGGGTACGCTGGCGAGCGTGTTCGGCGGCGGCGGTTACAATTACTTCTGGGGCGGCGGCAAAAAGGCGCAGGCGGCGCTGGCAGGGGGTCGTTCAGCCAGTGCCACCGTTGTTGGAATAGGGGAGCACAGCGGAGGCGGAACCCTGACCATCAACAACCAGCCGGTGCTGAACCTCAAGCTTCAGATAGACGATAACTACCAGAAACCTTACGAGGTGACCTTTGACGTGCTGATGCCCCGTACCGCCGTGCCCCAGTTTCAGCCCGGGGCTGCTTTTGCGGTCAAGGTTGACCCGGCAGACCCGCAGAGGGTGGTGCTCGATCCTGAAGGCGCATCCAGTTTTGGCACAGCCGCCGGGGGCAAGCCTGTGGTAGGCGGTGAGGGCTGGACAGAGCTGGATCGCACCCTGCTCAAGCGTGACGGTAAGGACGGCATGGCCAAGCTGCTGGGTGTTGATGACACCGGCAAGAGCGAGGACTTCAACCCGGTAGTCTTGATGACTTACGAGGTCTACCTGCCCGGGGAGGAGCCTTACACCTTTTCCAAGGAGGTTCCCATGTCCACCCAGCTGGTCAAGAAGATTCAGACGGTCATCGGCAAAACCTTTTCGACCCGGGTGCATCCCAAGGATTGCGAAAAGATGCACGTAAACATAACGTTCTGAGGTGTAACACCAAACGAAGCTTATAATTTCGCTTTTTGGGTTGACATGGAGGGCTAGATGAATATACTATCATTAGACGTGGAAATTTCTCGTGAGATGTGAGATATAACCTCAAACAGGAGGAGTTGAAATGGATATACATGCAGATGAAGTGCGCGTCAGTTCATTACTGAACAGGGGTGATTTAGTATTCAAGGTACCTGTTTATCAACGCCCCTACAGTTGGAACATTGATCAGTGGGAAGAGCTATGGGAAGACGTTACCGAGAATGCATATAACGGAGTCCACTTTATAGGCTCAATCGTTGTTGTAAAAAAAGCTGCAGTTGTAAAAGGATTTAATGAGATGGAGGTTGTGGACGGTCAACAACGACTGGCAACGTTGTCAATACTTATATGCGCAATAAGGGATTATCAAGATAGTCTGGGGAATCAAGATATGGTCACACGTCTTAATAGATCATGTCTTGAGAGCCATACTCATAAAAATCAAAGCAGGAAGCTTTTTTTGGGTCGTCATGATGATAAAGTGTACGAGAGTTTGTTAAAGGGCACAAAAACAGCAGGTCACAATATCCAAAAAGCCTATGACTTCTTTAGAGAAAAAGTTGAAGCAGAAGATGATTTATTAAAGATTACCGATCAATTCACAGAGGGTGTTTCTCTCGTATTAATAACTGCCGAGAAACCTGAAGACGCATTTAAGTTATTTGAAACGCTCAACGATAGGGGATTGGAGCTTTCCGCAGTTGATTTGATAAAGAACTACATTCTAAGTAAAGCGGCAAAACGACATGAGAAACAACTAGATGACGTCATTGAGATATGGGATGCTACTGTTCAACATCTTGATAAGATAGATAAAATGAGGTTTTTCAGACAGTATTTATTAGCGAACTATCCAGGTAAGAGAACAAAAAGAGCAATGTACGATGATTACAAGCACCATGTAGAAAAGACAAAAGACCTTCCGGGCTTCATCACAGAGATACGTGATGCCGCAAGACTTTACGAGCAAATTCACGAGTATACTTTTGATGATTCAGAGTTGAATGAAAAATTAAAGGATTTATGGGATATGAAGGCGACAACCTCATTCATCCTTTTACTCCGACTATTTTCGGATGGATGGTCCCACAAAGATATCCTGAAAGTTATACCTGCAATTGAGTCATTCTCGATGAGACGAGCGATCTGTGGGTGGTCTACCTCAGAAATGGATACGCTCTATAACCAGATTACCAATTGGGAGGAAGGATTCACACCTGAAAGCATTTGTGAGTTCTTAAAAGAAAAATCACCAACGGATGACGAGTTCAGAGATAAATTTAAGACCAGAGATTTCCGCCAAAACAACCAGACCAAGTATATCCTTGACCAGTTTGAATACTTCGAGACCTCCAGGGAAAAGAAAATTTCCGACAGAAAGCTGGTTCATATTGAACACATAATGCCGCAAAGAATTAATACACAGAAGTGCATAAACCAGCTTGGTGGAGACTGGATATCTTACTTAGGGGACGACATTGAGAAACACGATAATTATTTACAGA
>JAUVJT010000233.1 GCA_030592225.1 Candidatus Stahliibacteriota bacterium
TAATCAGTGACGAGGATATCAGGTTGATAGAGTCAAGGCTTAATAACAGACCCAGGAAGTGCCTGGGCTTCAAAACACCCCTCGAAGTCGCTAACCTTAGTGTTGCACTTCAACGTTGAATGTAGGGGAGTCCTAAAAGTAATTGAGGATGCTATTTCTACACCCCCACCCTACCCTCCCCCATCAAGGGGGAGGACTGGATTTGTGGAGCAGTCCGGAGAGAACTAAAGGTAGAAGAGATACTGTGTATTGAACAAATGGAGACGATGTCGACATATTATGTCCCCTCCCCTGGTGGGAGGGGTGGTGCTTTAGCGCCGGGGAGGGGGAATAACTGACGTATCTTATGACAAGGAGACAATTAGTATGAAACTAATAGAGATGAACACTCACGACTTCGCCAAGGCCGAGCCGAGGCTGTGCTTTTGGCCGGTGGGAACCATTGAGGGGCACGACTTAGGCCCGCTGGGCACCGACGTTATCGCGCCTGAGAAGCTGGCTGCAGATCTGTCGTCTGACTTCAATGCTTTACTCCTGCCCACCCTGCCTTATGGTCTTGTTTCGTCCCTTTCCGGCTATCCGGGCGGGATGTGGATGGCTGAAGATACCTACAAGAGCCTCATCTTCGAACTGCTCACCTCTCTGGTTATATCCGGAGTGGAATCCGTAATCATCTTTAACGGGCACGGGGGCAACACCGACGCGTTAGCGGACGTTTTGCCCGAAGTCTGGAAGGCGACCGGGATGAAGACCGCGTTCCTTGACTGGTGGAGCGTGGGCGCTGATCTTTCTAAACAACACTTCGGCTCAGCAGGCGGCCACGGCGGCGCTGACGAACTTGCTCTGGTCTACGCGGCCAACCCCTCTTTGGTACCTGAGACCTGGGACGGCTCCCGCGCGTTTCTCTATCGCCCGGGCGTTAAGGCTTACCCCTCGCCCCGGTCTGCCATCCGTTACTCTGATGAGGAGGCCAAACCCCTTACACCGGAGTCGGCCAGGGCATATTACGATGCCCTCAAAGCCAAGGTTGCTGCTGTCGTTAAAGACATCATTGCAGGCTGGGCAGATTTCAATAAACTGGGCGAGTGATAAGCAGAGCAACCCACGAGGACCGGCTGCGCATCGTCGAGGCGATTTGTCAGCAGATCAGTGGCACCGGTTCCCGTCTGTCTACGTCAAGGAAGGCGATGATTGCCTGGAACAGATTAGGCACACGACCCTATCGCCTGAACAAGTACTTTGATGGAAGAGTTGTCTCGTTCTCTATCGAATAAGAGAGGGCGCGCGAGTAAAACTTGGCTTCAGCCGATATTATCGCCAAAGAGTGATTCATAATTGCCGGGGCTGTTTACGATATTGAAGCGGGGATGCCGAGGTGGTGGATTGACAGTCCACTTCTATTCCATACAATCCCGCGTAATAGGTTTTTCGATAACGTACGGTTAGAAAATTCGTAAGGTTTCGACCATAAGGAGGCCTAGTGGCTAAGTACAAGATCGCGGTGCTTCCCGGCGACGGCGTTGGCGTGGAAGTTACCGAAGCAGCGATGATTGTTTTGAAAAAGCTCGGGCTGGATGCCGAGTATATCTACGGCGACATCGGCTGGGAGTTCTGGCGCAAAGAGGGAGAACCACTGCCACAGCGTACCATCGAACTTCTTAAATCCACCGATTGCTGTTTGTTCGGGGCTATCACTTCCAAGCCCAAGGACGAGGCTTTAGAGGAACTCGCGCCCGAACTTGCCGACAAGGGGCTGGTTTACCGCTCACCCATCGTTCGTCTTCGTCAGCATTTCGATTTGCACACCAATCTGCGTCCGTGCAAGGCCTATGAGGGCAACCCTCTGGTCTACAAAGAAGGAATAGACCTGGTGGTGTTCCGCGAAAATACCGAGGGGCTTTACGGCGGGGTTGAGTGGCATCCTATCCCTGAAAACGTACGCGCCGCTGTTGATTCCCATCCCGCGGCTGCCAAGTTCGCCGACTGCCCCAATGAAGACATGGCCGTCTCAACCCGTATCTTCACCCGCAAGGGATGCCAGCGCATCCTGCGGTCGGCTTTCGAGTTTGCAAAAAAGCATGGCCGCAAATCGGTAACAGTGGTGGAAAAACCCAACGTGCTGCGCGAGACATCCGGTCTCATGGTGCGCGAGGCACGCAAGATGGCCAAGGAGTATCCGGGCATCAAACTCTGGGAGGCAAACATTGACGCCATGTGCATGTGGCTTTTGAAAAATCCGTTTGACTATGACGTGCTGGTCTCCTCTAACATGTTCGGCGACATCATCAGCGACCTGTGCGCACAGCTTGTCGGCGGCTTAGGCTTTGCCGCCTCGGCAAACATCGGCGACTCCTTTGCGGTGTTCGAGCCAACCCACGGGTCCGCTCCCAAGTACGCCGGCATGTACAAGGTGAATCCAATGGCCATGCTGCTCACTGTCAAACTCATGCTGGGCTGGCTGGGAGAGAAGGATATGGCCTCAAAGCTGGACGCGGCAATTGCCGCAGTAATCGCTGAGGGCAAGGTCCGCACCTACGACCTGGGCGGGACCAACACCACCCTGGAGGTCGCCCAGGCGGTAGCGGAACGGTTGTAGTTTTAGAGACTATAAGCTAAGTAAGCCATCTCGGAAATCTAGGAAGCTGTTAGATCTGTTTTGATTTGGGGACATAAAATCTGATATCTTGCGCGCAACTTCGATCTTAGGCATTCCACCTTTGTAATAACCGTATGACTGGAGTACACGTTCTAGAGCTTCCCA
>JAUVJT010000120.1 GCA_030592225.1 Candidatus Stahliibacteriota bacterium
CAAATCTCATCGGTCCAGTTCAAGGATTGGTACGCACCATGCAGCGGTCGCTTCGTGCATTTATAAATACCCATATCCTATCGCCTGAAAACTGGGACAGTATAGCTGCGATATTACCCAATGCTGAGCGCCCCGGCCTGATTAACCCGGACGGCCAGTTTGGACCGGGAACGCTCAGGCAGTTGCGAGTCTGCCAACAGATATGTGCAGACCTCCTTGAACGAGATTCTTTGAGGGTTGACGAAAATGTGGATACCAACGAACTTCGCTGGGAATGCGACGAATGGCTGTGCGGGCTGGAGACCTGGAAGCTTTTGGAATCCAACACCTTCACCGTTGAACCGCATGATTAAGGCTTGACAACGTACATTTACAACGTAAAATTATATCATGTTCATATTCGCATTACTACTCCTGGCTAATGGAAACATTGAAGATTATGGCCCGTTTTTCGACGGTCCTGAACTGCCTGCAAATTATACTAAATGGACATCATCCAAAGACTCGTGTAAAATCTGGGATATTGAATGGATAGGATTCAAGTATACCGGAATTGAACAGAACCAGCCCCTGGACTTCCCATTACCTTTTACAATCAACCTTCCCGAATCAATAAATTTAAAAAGCGTAAGTGCAGACTCTTCAGGTGGAAGAGCATCGTATGCGTTTCCGTATGATGAAAAAATTGATATTGATTATTCCCCAAATGGACTGGTTTCAATTGGATGGACTACAAATAATCAAAAAAGTGAATTAAACATAGAAAAACTCAGAAAATATATGATTTGCCGATTCTATGGCTCATACAAAGCATTAGATACTAGCGGCGTTGAAAGAATCATTATCAGCAATAATGAAGCATACCGATTGCGTGCCCGTTGGTACTACAGCCAGTGTGATAATAGCGACGTTGAGACCGGCGCGGCAACAATCTACTTCATTCCTACTGAGAAGTATGCGTTTTTCATAAAATGCACCAATCTTCTTTTCAGCCGTGCGGATCTAGATGATGGATTCATGGATTATTCAAAAGAGGTACGGGATTCTATCCTTGCCAACTGGGAATACGAACGCACCTACCCCAACAACATCGCCCAGCTTGAGCGCGCCGTGGAGCAAACGTTCAGGGTGAAGGAATAAGATCCCCGCCCCTACCCGTTTTTTGTCTAAAGGTGTTGCGCTTTACTGTTGTGAAAATTCAATCAGGCGGTCTGAGAGGCGGAGGCGTTCGTTATGGCGGGGAGGATGAGAAAAATCAAGTCAGCCAGAAGCCTGACCAGCCGGGTGTCGGCGTATATCTCGGCAAGGGGCGGGTGTAGCAGTAAAGATACCCAAATGAGCACGCACACGACGAAGGTGCCGATTATCAGGCCAGTGATGAATCCCAGAAGCTTGTTCAGCCAGCCCAGCAGGATGGCTGAAAACAGCTTATTTAAGAGAAATACCACCAGTGCTACCACAATCATCACCGCAATGAAAATGGCAAGGAAGGCAAGCACCTTGCCGAAGAACACCGAGCCTATCTTGGGTGTCAATATCTCAGCCAGCAGGGGTGTAAACCGCCAGCCAATGATGATTGCGGCGATGAAGCCGGCCACCGAGCCCAGAATCTTTATCGCTCCTTTAACCAGTCCCGATATCCCCGCTCCGACAATCAAAAGCAGGGCCGTGATATCCAGAATCAAGCCGGCAGTCATTTGTCTTCCAGCATCTTCCTGACTTCGGCCAGTTCTTTCCTGACCCAGTCAAGGCGTTCACCCTGCACCTCTGAGAGCGGCAATTGCATCTGGCTGGAGAGCGCCATGAGAGCGGCAATCCGTTTGCGTGCGCCGGCTATGGAGTAGCCTTCGTGGTGCACCAGGCCGTCAATCAACCTGATCAACTCAATGTCGTGGTCCGAATATATCCTGCGGCCTGCCGAGTTTTTTTTTGGCCGCAGCCAGCGGAACTCCTTTTCCCAGTAGCGCAGCACGTGGGGTTTTATGTCGGTAATCCGCGCCGCCTGGGTTATGGTGTAGAACCTCTCTTCTACCGTCATGTTCCCGGTTTCTTGAAATTGTTGTGATCTGTCTGCATCCTTATCAATAACGCGCGAACAAGGCCTGGCTTCAGCACACCTCCTCCTACCCATGAGGTCGAAATGACTACCATACTTCTTCCTTTAACGGCCGGGAAAGAAGCTTTGCTATCTCCTTGCGGGGATCGGCTGCGCGGTAAAGAATCCGGTAGGTGGCTTCGGTGATGGGCATCTCGACCCCATTCATCCTCCCCAGCCTGCGGGTAATCCTGCAGGTTTCAACCCCTTCAGCCACCATACCCAGTTCGGTAAGTATCGCCTCCAGGTCTTTGCCCCGGGCCAGAGCAAGTCCCAGCCTGTGGTTGCGGGACGCGGGATTCCAGGCGGTGGTAACCAGGTCGCCCCAGCCGGCAAGCCCGGCAAAGGTACGGGGATCGGCTCCCAGCTTGCTACCCAATCTTATTATCTCGGCGGCACCTCTTGCCAGCAGAGCGGCTCTGGTGTTGGTGCCCGCACCCAGACCCTCGGCTATGCCGCAGCTTATGGCAATGATGTTCTTGAGCGCGCCGCCCAACTCCACCCCGACCACATCCCTGGAACGATATACCCGCATATTATCGAAGGAGAATATTTCCTGTATCCTTTTAACCTGTTTTTTGTTCTTTCCCGCCACTACCACCGCGGTGGGATGTCCCTTGATAACCTCCATGGCGATTGACGGCCCGGAAAGTACCGTTATCGGTGCGTTAGGAAATCTTTCTTCCCATATCTGGCTTGGCCTTAATCCCTTTCTGGCGTCAATTCCTTTTATCAAACTCACCACCAGCGCGGGTGGTTTGAAGTTTTTGGGCAGCCTCCTCAGCGCGGCTTGCAGCGCCTGAGAGGGAACGGCAAGTGCAAGCATCCGGCATCCATCCACCGCTTGCGCAATCCTGGTGGTGTAGGAAAGCTCCCTGGGTATTTTTATCCCGGGCAGCACCCCGGGAATCTTGCGGGTCAGGTTGATTTTTTCCACGCGGAACTCGTTAATTTCCCATAACCTTACGTCATGTCCGGTCTTAAGAAGCTTTATGCCCAGGGTGCTTCCCCACGCGCCTGCTCCGAGAAAACTTATCCTCATCTTTTCCACAGTTTTTTCCACAGGCTCATCCGGGGTTCTTTCCCTGCGGCAAGCCTGGCGATATTTCCCCTGTGTGCCCAGGCAATAATCAAGGCGCATCCGGCTGAGGCCTATATGGATGATATCTAAGGTCTCCATCCCGACCACACGTAGATAAGAACGGGTAATGCGGCGGCGGCCAGCACCGAGGCCACCGACACGTAGCCTGCGGTCAGGAGCAGCAGTATCCATATCCCCAGCCCGGTCAGGGCGGGGAAGGGCGCAAGCACCAGGAATACTGCAAAAGTGGTTGCGATTCCCTTGCCGCCTTTGAACCCCAGCCAGGGCGAAAAGACGTGTCCCAGGACCGCGGCCGCGCCCACTATCCCGGGTAAGGGTGAAAACTGCAAGGCCAGGTATGCGGGAACCGCTCCCTTCACCGCGTCCAACAATCCGATAGCTATGCCCCAGCCAGTGCCCAGTGCGCGCATGGCGTTGGTAGTGCCGATGTTGCCCGAGCCTACCTTGCGAATGTCCACGCCCCTGGCCGCAGAAATCAGATACCCGAACGGTATGGAGCCTGACAAGAATCCGAACAGGGCCAGTATCACCGTATCCCACAGCGGCGAGATCATCTCTTTGGTCTCTGGGTCGGGGCAAGCTTGAGGTTGGTGCCCTCAAGCTCAAAGGAGTCGCGCAGACGATTCGTCAAAAACCTTACGTAATGCTCTTCCAACTCGGCCGGTTTGTTTGCCTCGACCAAAAACAGCGGGGGCGCGCCCTCTTTCTGGATGAGCCGGTATATCTTCACCCGGTGTCCGGGTGATCTCTCCATTGTCACCTGCTGAACGAACTCGCCCAATAGCTCCTTTGAGATTCGCCGGCTGCGTCGTTCGATAAGGGCCGAGACCGCGCCCACCAGTTCGTCCAACCCCTTCTTCTCCTTGCCCGATATCAGCACCCTGAAGAACTGCTGCAAGCCCCTGAACTGGTACGCCATTTCCTCCAGCTTACCCCTTATCGCCTGCTGGTCGAACAAATCCGTCTTGTTGAGAACGAATATCAATCCCTTCCTGCGCTCCACCACTTCTGCCGCCAACCTCTTATCTTGCCGGGTGATGCCTTCGGTTAAATCAATCAGCAGCAGCACGATGTCGGCCCTGGCGACCGCCTTCCGCAACCGGGTCGAAGCGTAGTACTCCACCTGTTCCTTGATTTTGGTGCGTCTCCTCAACCCGGCGGTATCCACTATCCGCCATAGCCTGTCCTCGACCTCAATGTAGGTGTCCACCGGGTCGCGGGTGGTGCCGGGGACCTCATCCACCACTGCGCGTTCCTCGCCCACCAGCGCGTTCAGCAGTGTCGACTTTCCCGCGTTGGGCCGGCCCGCAATCAACAGCCTGATCTCGGGCTTAACCTCGTTCTGAACGTCAAACGTCAATTTCTCGCAGACCTCATCCAGCAGTTCGCCGAACCCCACCCCATGCTCGGCAGATACCAGGAAAAGCTCGGCGCCGCCCAGGATATGAAAGGTGTGGGACTCCCATTCCGCGGTCCTCACGTCGCTCTTGTTCACCAGCACGATGAACGGCTTTCCCTCCCTTCTCATCAACTCCGCCAGGGTCTTGTCCGATGGGTGCAAGCCCTCCTTGCCGTCCACCGCCAGCAGCACCAACTCGGCCTCGCGGATGGCCAGCTTGACCTGATGCCGCATCTGCTCTTCCAGCGGTCGCTCAGGCTCGGGGATGAACCCGCCGGTGTCAATCAACGTAAAGTTCTTGCCCGCCCAGTGCACGGTTCCGTATAGCCTGTCCCGGGTTATCCCCGGCTCCCGAAGGGTAATTGCCTCCCTGCGGCCTACCAGGCGATTAAACAGCGTTGACTTCCCCACGTTGGGACGCCCCACCAGCGCAACTACCCCGTTCATAACCCCACCATTTTGCGTTCCTTACGACTCATATCTCAAGTCGCTTCAGATAACGGCTTCTAAGTCGTGAAATAGAATATACCTTGCCCATCCTGTAATGATAACCGCTTATCGGGGATTAGTCAACACCTGCTGATACCCGTAGGGGCACTCAGTATCTCAAGGGGCACGTTGAGGTCGGCCACTACAAACCAAAAGTCTATACGACAGGTGCGCAAATCATCGGCGATTCTTACAATAAGTTTCCTATCCTTTTAGAATGGCAAAGAAATACGGTTGATCTTGTCTTTATGATTCTGCTTCTTCTGTTTCTCTTTCACTCGTTTCCTGCTTCTTGTCTAGTTCCATTTCTTCTTTAAGTTTCTGAATTCGCAAGGAACGAGCTTTCTTTTCTTTAGGTAAAACATAGATGTCATAAAGAACCGTTTTTAATGTTTCAAGCATCAGCTTAAGTCTGGCAGAATCCCATTTAGGCCAAGATTGTTCGTGTATTTTATCACTTGTCATTCCTTGAATATGAGCCAAAATATCAAAAAGTTCTGGATCAGAACTTGGATATCTCTTTTTTAAGGATTTGATCTTTTCCTCATAGTCTTTGCCCTCTGTACATTGTTCACGTGTGAATTCGTATATTGCTTTTCTCGCACATGCAGAAGCTCCAGTAAGATAATTCATTTTGAGGCATCCTTCTGCTTCAGTTAGTAACTCTCTGGTTACCTCTGGGATTCTATTATCTACAGTGAAAAAAGATGTTGGAACTGAAGAAAACATATTTGAATCTATATCAAGCCTCTCTTTAAAGAAGTAGTATGTTGTACGAGTATTAGGGCGATAAATTCGCCCTACTATGTTTTTCTTTGAAAGGTGCATCGAGATTTTTTCGCACGACAGGCATTTGACAAAATAGACATAACAGTTTTTTCTTTTACTCCAATTAAACTTAAACTGAGCGACACATCTATATTGAACATGTCCCCGATTGCAGAAAGGACAGTTGTAGACATATTCATCTATGAAGTATTTTTTATCAAGATGAGATTGATCAGGGTTAGATTCTTCTGATTGGTTCTTTTTATTCTTTCCTGTCTTATCCACAACTTTCATCTCCCAACTATACCTTTTTTACACCCTATGTCAAGCGTATGGTGGTTCTTAAGGTGTAAAAGGGCCGACCTTGCGGTCGGCCCTTAGTGTCAAGCTGTCTTTAGCTTAGCGTGTTAGGAATTGCACTTGGGACAGTCTCCGGCAAACTCGGAGTCTACGGTAACCATGCGGTCTGAAAAGCGGTGGCTGGATATCGCCTGTACCGCCCGATTGCCCGCGCTCTGCTGTTCGCGTTTTACCGAGCCGATGTTTAAGACCTGGGTTTGCTTGGAGCCGTCGCGGTACACGGTTACGCCCTTGCATCCCATGCGGTAGGCCAGCATGTACACGTCGGCCACGTCCATGGGGGTGGCGTGGTTGGCCAGGTTCACGGTTTTGGAGACGGCGTTGTCAATGTGCGCCTGGAACGCGGCCTGCATCTTTACGTGCCAGCTGGGGTTGATGTCGTGCGCGGTGACAAAGATGCGTTTGACCGAGTCCGGGATCTTGCGGATGTGGGTAATGGTGCCGTGCTTGGCAATTTCCTTCATGAGTCCTTCGTTGTAGAAGCCCATCTCGCGTGCGAGCTTCTCGAAC
>JAUVJT010000047.1 GCA_030592225.1 Candidatus Stahliibacteriota bacterium
GATTGCCGAGGCCTCCACCCCTGAGCCGGTGTAGGGAATTCCAGCCACCTCGCAGAATCCCTGGAACGCACCGTCCTCGCCCGGCCTGCCGTGAAGGGCGATGAAAATGATGTCGGGTTTTTCTTTAAGCAACTTGGGGAGATCGGCAGGCGATGTCAGGTCAAAACTCACCGCTTCGATTCCCTGCCTGCGCAGCGCCTCGAACACGTTGCGACCGGAGAGCAGTGAAATCTCTCGCTCCGATGACCAGCCGCCCGAACAAACCACGACCCTCTTACCCTTGAGCGGTGCAATCAAATCCTTATCCATCTATCCTCCTCAATATCCTCCCCCTCGCCTAAAGGACAAGGCGAAAGGATCGGAAGATAAAACGTTGGAGTTACAAATCACTAAGTCTTTCCCTATCCAAGTTGGACGGTCGCAGGCCGTCTGCGATGTTTTTACCCTCCAGGTAGGAACGAGCATTAATTAACCGTACTTTGGATAGCAGCACTTTTTGTATTTCTTGCCCGACCCGCATGGACAGGGATCGTTGCGTCCCACCTTGTTCTTGACCTGAACCGGCCTGGCCTTGGCCATCCTCCGGGCAGCCTCGGCGTTGGAAGCCCCTCGCGGCACTGCTGCAGGAGCGACCTCCTTGTAGGCATGAATCGGCATCTGTCGCCTTACCGGCGCCTGCTTAAGCTGGGCGCGGAACAAGAGCTTGGTCACTCTTTTCTGGAAAGATATCACCATCTCCTGGTATTTGCCGTAGGCTTCCTTCTTGTACTCGATGATGGGATCCTTCTGCCCGTACCCGCGCAGGCTTATGCCGCGTTTAAGCTCATCCATCTCCCGCAGGTGATCGCGCCAGTGAATATCAATAGTGGTAAGCAGCACGAGTTTTTGCAGCTCGCCGAACTTCTCATCTCCAAGAATCTCGCTCCGCCGCTTGAACGCTTCCTCGCCGCGCTCGTTAAGCATCTCGGTAAGGTCGGAAATCTTCATCCTGGCTTGCTCTTCTGGAGAAGGAATGGGGAAGTCCAGCATGAAGTAGCTCACAAAATCTGCTTCCAGGCCTTCCCAATCCCATTCGTCGCCGCCGCGACCCGTGCAGTGAACCGAAATGACGTAGCCGATCACCTCGGCAAAGATGAACCGGGACAGCCCGTCGAGTTCCTCGCCTGCAAGAATCTCATCACGCATGGCGTATATCTCCTCGCGCTGGCGATTCATCACGTCGTCGTACTCCAGCAGACGCTCACGCATCTTGAAGTTATTTTCCTCGACCCGTTTCTGGGCGTTCTCGATGGCCTTGGTAACCAGGGGCGAGGACACAGGCTCCATCTCCTTGCCCCCGAACCGCTCGATGACCTGGTTCATGCGGTCGGCGCCGAAGATTCTTAGAAGGTCGTCCTCCAGACTGAGGACACAACGGGACGCCCCCGGATCACCCTGACGCCCTGAACGACCGCGCAGCTGGTTATCTATGCGGCGCGACTCATGACGCTCGGTGCCCAGAATGATAAGTCCCTGCGGCATATCCTCCTGACATTCCCTGGAACGCTTATACCGTTCCACATCCGCCTCATCCTTCGCCTCATGCACCTTGCAGCGGGTCTCGATCTGCATGACCTCAGGCGGCAGCTTGATGTCCGTTCCGCGACCGGCCATGTTAGTGGCTATGGTAACCTTGTGCATCTGTCCCGCTTCACGCACGATCTCGGCCTCGCGCTGATGATGCTTGGCGTTGAGAACGTTGTGGTTGATGCCCTTGCGTTTGAGCATCCGGGCCAGGGTTTCCGAAACCTCAACCGAGGTGGTGCCGACGAGCATTGGCCGACCGCTCTTGTGCAGGCTCTCTATCTCATCAATAACCGCCTTGTACTTCTCGGCCCGGGTCGCGTACACGATGTCGGTATAGTCTATCCTGCGAACAGGTTTGTTGGTGGGAATTTCCATCACTTCCAGCTTGTAGATATTCCATAACTCCCCTGCCTCGGTCATCGCAGTACCGGTCATGCCTGAAAGCTTGGCGTACATGCGGAAATAATTCTGGTGGGTGATGGTGGCAACGGTCTGGCTCTCCTCCTGCACCCGCATGCTCTCCTTGGCCTCGAGCGCTTCGTGCAGACCGTCGGAGTAGCGCCTGCCCGGCTGGGGACGACCGGTGTAAGGATCAACGATGATGACCTTGCCGTCTGCAACGATATAATCCTCATCGCGGCTGAACAGCACGTAGGCCTTAAGCAGCGCGTGATGGTTGTTCAGCATCTCGCTCTTGCGGGCGTACTCCTCGTAAAGCTCTTCCTTGGCCTTCAGCTTCTGCTTGGGCGCAAGCTCTCCTTGCTTGTCGATTTCTGCCAGTCCGGTGGAAAGATCAGGCAGGGTAAACGCGTCAGGGTCTCACGAGTCGAGAAGTTCACGCCCCTTCTCGTTAAGCTCAACCGCGCGCATGTGCTCGTCGTAGGTAAAGAAGTTCTCCGCGTCGAGTTCATGGAGCTTTTTATCGCGCATGAAACCAAGCTCGATGTCGTCTACCAGACGCCTCATCGAGCCTTCCTTCTGGATTCTGAGAAGCTTCTTGTGCTTGGGGGTGGAGCGGCGCACCATGAGTAAGAGTCGGGCCGCCTCCATCTCTTTTTCCGCCTTGATGAGATCCTCTGCCTCGGAAACGCGCTGGTTGGATAATCTCTGCTGATTTTGAAACAGTTTTTGCACACCCGGTTTGTAGCGCTGATAGCCGCGGTCTACGTATTCTGTGGGACCGGAGATGATTAAAGGGGTTCTGGCCTCGTCAATGAGAACCGAGTCCACCTCGTCCACGATGGCGTAGGCATGGGCGCCCTGCACCTTGCTGGCAAGCGAGTGCACCATGTTGTCGCGCAGATAGTCGAACCCGAACTGGTTGTTGGTGCCGTAGGTTATGTCGCAGGCATACATGGGCTGGCGCTCTGCAGGGGTCATACCTTCCTGGATAACGCCAACGCTGAGACCGAGAAAGGTGTAGATAGGCCCCATCCATTCCATGTCACGTGCGGCCAGGTAGTCGTTAACCGTAACCAGGTGCGCACCCCTGCCCATAAGAGAGTTGAGATACAGCGGCATGGTGGCCACCAGGGTTTTACCCTCACCGGTACGCATCTCCGCGATTTTTCCCTCGTGCAGGACGACGGCACCGATGATCTGCACGTTGAACGGGAACATGTCCCACGTCGTGGAATACCCCCGCACGTCCCATTCGTCACCCAGCCGCAGATAACACGCCTCGCGAACCATGGTAAACGCCTCGACCATGACAGGTTCAAGCGCCTCGTTGGTTTGCTTTTGCCAAAACTCCTTGCGCGCCTCCTCATCTGTTTTCTTGACTTCGATCTCAAGCTCTGAGACCCGGCGGCTGAGCTTATGCTGCCACGCCCTGGTGCGCGCCACCAACGCGGGACGAACTCTCTGTGCAAAAATCTTCTTGGCCTGGAGCCACGCTTTTGCCGCGCCCTTCTCCCTGGCCTCCAACTCTGCAGGAAGCTCCCGGTAAAGCGGCCTTCCTACGTCTTCCTCAAGATGCAGGCAAATCCAATCATCGCCCACACCTGCCCCAGCATACTGCTCGCGCAACCCGGACTGGATTCCCCAGTATATCGCGCGCCAGTCGAACTCCGCAGGCTCACCCTTATCCCCCGCGCTAAACCATTGCGCCGCCTTATCCTCGGCCTGGCGCAGCTTGCCGGCACGTTCGGGATCATCCTCGGAGATACCTGCGATAAGCTCTGCCCAGCGGCGCTCAAATTCAGCCGATTGTTTCTTAATCTCCTCAACCCCCATACCAACCAGATGGGTTATCAGGGGCGGGTCTTTTTTAAATTCATGCAGGGCGAGCAGAATCTCGTTGACCTCGTCTACCAGAGGCCGCATGCGCTTTATCTCTCGCTCTTGTTTAGTCCCGAATAGCTTAAGGAAAAAACCTCTCTTCCAAAGGAAATATAAAAGAACAACGATTGCTACAACACCTAGAACTCCTGCAATAATTCCAACTATCTCCATGAATCTAATAAACCTCCGACACTATTAGTGTGTTATTCTCGCTACAGATAATATTAGCCATACTGCCCTTATTATGTAGGGATTTACCCCCATGTCAACCTAACCGTAACACACCCGTAGCACAACCGTACCCAACACGCCACGATACCACGGAACGTAATACGTTGACAACACCCTCCTATCCGGATAGACTGACTTATGAAGAAAAGAATTGTTTGGATTCTCTCCATTTTAGCATTATTGTTCCTTGCCTGCGCCCCTGCGCCGCCCACCGTGATACTCCACAACTCCTGCTCGGGCTACACCACCCTGCGCAATCTCTCATTCCCTGCGCCGCATACTTCAATCAGATTAGATTCACTCGGCCTGCCCGACTCGCTTGGAAAAAAGGACTCCACCGCCGCCTACCAATTGGACACCCGCATCTACCTGCATCCAGAGGACAGGGTATGGCTCACCCCTCTGCAATCGGTTTTTCCCGAAGCCGGGGTGTTTAACGACCAGACCAGGGGACAGGTTCACGTATATGCAGGAATCAATGGACTGGCGTTTGACTCGATGCCGTTCTCCCGCAGAATACTGGTGCTCAACGGAACCGGAAAGCCGGGCCTGGCACGCGACGCCGCCTACCGGTTCAACATCAAGTTCGGACTGGCCTCGCTGGAACCCCAGACTGCTGACGCCGACACGCATACCCGGACAGTGCTCTACTGTTCAAGGGACGACGTGCCACTGGCCACAAAGCTCCGCGACTACCTGGGAGCAGGCGACGTGCAGGCGCGCACCAACCTGGTGGATATGATTATCGTACTGGGCGCCGATGCGCTGCAGCGAACTGCAACCAAGCCCGCGCCCAGGGGGGTCTCGATTGTGGTAAAGAAATCGCTGTTCGAGTTGCTGGTGTTCAAAAACGGCAACCTGATCGGCTCCTACCCCATAGCCATCGGCAGGAACAAGGGAGACAAGAAACGCAGGGGCGATTGCCGCACCCCTGAAGGCTCCTTTACCATCACCTCGATTGAAAACTCTTCGGCCTGGGAGCACGACTTTGGCGACGGCAAGGGATCGATTGCCGGCGCTTACGGCCCGTGGTTCTTCAGGCTTTCGACCCTTGCTTCCGAAACCAGCTCAGGCAAGCTCTGGACAGGCATAGCCATCCACGGCACCCACGACAACGCCTCCATCGGCACCCGCGCTTCTGAAGGCTGCGTAAGGATGCACAACGCCGACGTGGACTCGCTGAAACGTATGGTTCGGGTGGGAACTAAGGTGAGGATTGAGGAATGACTTGTATTTGGTGAAGTTTACCGAAGGGAAACTTCCAAACGAACACCTTCGGTGTTCGTAGACAACGGTGAGGATTGAGAAGTAACCCGTAAAAGAATTCAACCACAGAGAACACAGAGAGCGATAGTGTGGCACAGACAGCGTGCCCCTTGGAATACTTGTATTCCATAGGGTACTCTCTAGTCTGTGCATTATTAAAAACAGGTTAGAGAACCTGTTCCACATGGTTAGACCTTACATGTAGTGCGAGTCTCAGCGTACGCCTTGGGGAAGATATAAGTTGAACTGAGATACACAGTCAATGGTTAAAGGCGACCCAGGCTTCTACCCGCCTACCTCCGGGCCTGGCTGTACTTTATGGTGCAATAGTCAAAGCCGGGGTCTCCATCACTGCTCCAGCCTGTGACGTAAACGTTACCATGATGATCCAATGCAAAAGCCTCAGCCCTAAAATAACCAATACCAGTACTGTTATAATGGATAACCCATTGTTTCTTCCCATCCGAATCGTATTTGATGGTTGCGGAGTTCACTTTTGAGTGCCGGTTCTTTTTACTCCAGCCTGTAACGTAAACATTGCCCAAAGCATCAACGGCTAAGACGAATGCTTCATCCGAACCATTTCCGGGACCATTGTAGCGTGCAACCCATTGCTCCTGGCCTTGCGGATTGTACTTGACGGTGCAATAGTCGAGCCGGGAGGTTGAACCCTGGCTATATCCGGTAACGTAAACATTGCCTGATGCGTCTACTGCTATAGCGTATGCTACATCTAAATAATTCCCAGGACCATTGTATCGGGCAACCCATTGTTCATGGCCTTGCGGGTTATATTTGACGGTCGCGTAGTCAGCGTCGGTGATTGAATCTCGGCTCCGGCCAGTAACGTAAACATTACCCTCCTCATTCACGGCCAAGGCCCATGCACTATTAAAACCACTTTTGTAACGGGCAACCCATTCGGTTTCACCTTGCGGGTTGTACTTGACGGTTGCATAGTCGTAAGTAGAGTCTCGATTATCACTCGTGCCTGTAACGTAAACGTTACCCTCCTCGTCCACAGCTAAGGCTCTTACTTCATCCCCACCGTTACTAGGACCATTGTATCGGGCAACCCACTCTTCCTTTCCTTGCGGGCTGTACTTGATGGTTGTAAAATCCTCTTTGCCGGCTGAATCTTCGCTATAGCCTGTAACGAAAACGTTGCCCGTAGCATCCACGGCCATGGCCCATCTTTGATTCCAGTAATGCTCAGGTCCTTTGTAACGAACAACCCATTCTTCATTCCCCTGGGGATTATACTTGATGATTACGTAGTCACATTTGGAGTCTTGATTCTGGCTTCTGCCTTTAACGTAAACGTTGCCTCGATCATCCACGGCCAAAGCCCATGCTTGATCCAAACCATACTCTTGGCCGTTATAACGGGCAACCCATAGCTCCTTCCCTTGCGGGCTGTACTTGACTGTTGCGAAGTCAGCGTTGAAGTACCGATTATTGCTCCAGCCTGTAACGTACACATTGCCTTGAGTATCTACGGCTAAGGCTCTTGCTTCATCCGAACCATTTCCAGGTCCATTGTAGCGGGCAACCCATTCTTCCTTCACCTGCTTGCACGCTATACCAGAGATGATGGCGATAACGATCATAAGGCGCTTTCCGCTTCTCATCTTTTCCTCCTTATTTGTGTTAACCCCGAATAGTAAACATTAGAGTATACGAGTAATATGGTGTTTGTCAATGACACCCCCCCAAGACTCCAAAAAGCGATCAAGCCTGACTCGCTACTGGGTTTCGTAAAAGCCGAGCCGAACCAGAAAAATAGCCTGGATAGTGTGGCACAGACTCTCTAGTCTGTGTATTATTAAGAACAGGTTAGAGAACCTGTTCCACATGGTTAGACCTTACACGTAATGCGAGTCTCAGCGTGCCCCTTGGAATAGAGCCTGCCCCTTGAGATACTTATTGTATCTCATAGGATACTTGTATTCCATAGGGTACTCTCTAGTCTGTGCATTATTGGAAGAACCCCCTCTACCCCCCTTATTAAGGGGGGACAAAGGGGGGATAAAAAAATCGACTCCCTATTATTTTAGTCCAATTATTCACTTCGCCTGACAAAAACCGTCATTCCAATTTGCATTTTGCAATCTGAAATTTGATATTTGCAATTGCGACGAAGTCGCGCCCCGTGTCCACCTTTTGACCATCTTTTGACCAACTTTTGACCACCTTTTGGGTAACTTCTCCCAGGCGTACGCTTGTCCACCTTTTGTCCATCTTTTGTCCACCTTTTGACCAACTTTTGACCAACTTCTCCCAGGCGTACGCTTGTCCATCTTTTGTCCATCTTTTGACCACCTTTTGTCCACCTTTTGACCAACTTAATCGTGACGAATTCGATATAAACCTGACGGGCTGGGGCAAGATAGACGGGGGGAAATGCGGGATAAAGTTCACTTCAGACTTGCCAAATACCCCAATTAACCCCAATTACTTTAACATTGTTCAACTAGACCTTGACATTGTTCAAATTTTCCCTATAATATGACCATGACGAAAAAGAAACTCATCGGAAAATGCCCGGTCTGTGACGGAAGTCTCTATATTTCGGAACTTAGCTGTCACGACTGCGAGGTAAAGATACGCGGAGAATTCGAGATACCGCCATTCTCAAGGCTGGATGAAACCGAGCGCGAGTTCCTGATGTTGTTCTTGCGCTCCAGGGGTAGCTTAAGAGACGTACAAAGGGAACTTACGCTCTCCTACCCTACGGTGCGCAACCGTCTGGACGCATTACTGGCCAAAATGGGAATCATCAGCGCCCGCGCCTCGCAAGAAGAAATCAACGAGGTGCTGGACAAATTGGAATCTGGAGACCTCTCCGCCGAAGACGCAGTCAAGCTCATCCGCAAACAAGAGCTTGAGGATGAGTCTAAACAAGACTAAAGGAGAAAAACGTGAGCAGAAACAAACCTATCATCAAAAGAACAAAACCCGACGATACCTTTCTTAAGAACCTGCTTCGCGGCCTGTTCATAGGCCACTAAAGATTCAAGAAGGCGAAATGGACGCAAAAGATATCGAGTTCGTGGCGTTCGGTCACTGCGACTGACGGAGGACAAGATGATAGATCGTGAAACTATCCTTCGACTCCTGAAACGGGGCGTAATAACCCAAAAGGAGTCGTCGCGTCTGCTGGCAAAACTGGAAACCAGACCCAACACCTCTGATGGAGTCAATCATGGCGGATAGGCATACCCGAACGAACAGGCCAATGCCGGCTATCGCCTTTAAGGTGATGTCCTGGCTCATAAACATACGCAACCGCAGGCATCCGCCAAAAGAAATACTGCAGGAAACCGGTATCAAGCCTGGATTTAAGGTGCTTGATTACGGGTGCGGCCCGGGCGGCCATTCCATCGCCGCAGCCGAGTTGGTGGGCGAGCAGGGCAAGGTGTACGCCCTGGACATCCATCCCCTTGCCCTGGAAGCAGTCGAGAAAGTCGCGGCAGAAAAGCGTCTTGCCAACATTGAAACCATCCAGTCGGCCTGCGCTACCGGTCTGGATGCAGAGAGTCTGGACATGGTCATGCTCTACGACATCTTTCACATGCTGGGCAATCAAAAGGAGGTACTGAGCGAGTTACACCGGGTGTTAAAGCCGGGTGCAATCCTTTCGGCAGACGATCACCACATGAAAGCAGAAGACGTAGTATCCGGGGTGGAAGGTACTGGATTATTCAAATTGAGAGCAAGGGGAGAAAAAACGTATGAGTTTGCAAAGATCGTAAAAGGAGAAAATCATGGAAGAAAAAGAAAGAATCCTTAAGTTGCTGGAGGACGGCAAGATAAACGCCGAGGAAGCAACAAAGCTCCTCGAGGCGCTGGGTGAACCATTCCGTTTTACCCATCGCGGACCAGGGGCGGATTTCGGGGAGCGCATCGCGCGCAAGGTGGAACTTAGTCTCAAAGGACTGCCTGATATGATAGAAAGCAGCATATGGTTCGCCGGTTCAGGAAAAGAGAAGGAGTTGGAGTTCGATCCCAAGGAGCGGCTCGTTATCAAGGCCGTATCCGGCGACGTAACCATCAAAGGCGACGACGAGCGCAAGATTCGCATCAAGCTTTGCAACGGACACAAGGTTTCCGAAACCGAAAACGAACTGGCCTTAAAAACCATGTCAGGCGACATTGACTTGAGAGTCAACTCCTCGCAAAAGATAGAGCTGAAGGCGGCTGCAGGCGACGTATCGGCAAGTAACCTGGATGCAGAACTTACCCTTCGGTGCGGCGGCGGGGACCTGGAACTTGAGAATATCGCAGGTAAACTCTCCGTAGCCGTAGGCGGAGGCGATGTTGAGGGCAGAAACATCTCTGCCGAACTCAACATCCGGGTCGGCGGCGGGGACATAGACCTCGATCTCTCGGCATGTCCCGGCGGACGCATCGAGCTTGGCGGCGGGGACATCACTCTGGCAATCCCGGAGCGGGCCGATGTCGAGCTTATTGTCCACAAACCCAAAAGAGGGGACATCTCAAGCGACTTCGACTTCGAAACCCCTGAAGACGTAGAGGAATTCAACTTCACGATAGGGAAACCTAAGGCAAAACTTTACGTCAGAACAAAGCATGGCGACATAACCATACGCAAAAAAAGCGTTCAATCGGGCAGCGACCGTAAAAGGAGCAAGAAATGACCGCAGGACTGGTCGGGATTCTGGGCATAGTTACCTGGACAGGCGCTTTGATCCTGGCAGGAATTATTGCAAACGTCTATCTCCTTGTCTGTAAAAACGAGGAGAGACGTCTGGCAGCAGTTAGAGAACGCATTCAAAGGAGGAACCGATGATTCGCGGAATATTCTGGGGACTTACCGTGGCCTGGATAGGAGTGTGGATATGGCTGGGCTCAAGCATTGCCCCTGAGACCTACGCCTTTAAGGTGGCCTGGCCCATAATCTTTATCATACTGGGATTTATGGGCATAGTGGAACTCCTGCAAAGAATCATAAGACACAGCAAGTACAGAACCCCGATGGGCAGCGTGGGCTGGCATATCTTTTGGGGACTGTTATTGGTGGCCATCGGTATAGTAGTCTGGTTCTCCAATGTTGGCCTTATCGTAGCTGGATTCGCCCAGCTGTGGCCGTTCATCATCGTGGCCGTAGGGATAGCAATAATCCTGAAGGTGATAATCAAAGAATCCCGCAAGCCGCGCGGCGTGAACGTAATCATTGACAACCTGGAAAACGGCTCCATTGACGTGGACGCCGCGGTTGACGAAATTCGTCAAACCCGTAACACCCGCCGAAAGGGATGCCATCGTCATGAGTAACGACGCCACCTTACGCATCCTGCGGATGGTCAGCGATGGGAAGATCACCGCAGAGCAGGCGGGAAAACTGCTTGAAGCCATCGAGGGCGCATCACCCCATGCAAAGCAGATAACCCTGCTGGTTTTTGAGAAAGGCAAAGAAAAGCCCGAGGTAAGAATCAACCTGCCCCTTTCCCTGGCCCGATTTGCAATGAACTTCATTCCGGCATCGGTGCTTGCAAAGCAGGAGATACCGGCAGAAACCATCTTTTCTGCCCTGGATGAAGCCCAACCCGGCAAGGTGTTTGGAATCAAGGACGAAGACGGCAAAAGCGTTGAGATTTACCTGCACTAGGCTGTCCGAGGTTAACCAGGGTCTGCCCCGTGAGATGTTTTTACCTCTCATAGGGTACAGAGGCACCGAGATACAAAGCCTGGAAAAAGCTCGCAGAGGTAAGTTGTGTAATCTGTGGATAAAAAGGGGATACGGCACAACGTGGGCCTTGAGCGGTTCATCCGCTCATAGGGTATACCTTGCCCTTGATCACAAACAGGGCGACGCACGCGTCGCCCCTACACCGAAGGAGGAAAACCATTAGGGAGTTTTACCGAAGGAAGACGAGTGAAACGAGTTGTCATCTGTGAGAATCTGTGTAATCTGCGGTTTATTCGACATTTCCGGACAAACTCCCAGTCTGGATCTAACTTGAAGGCTCTCCTAGACCAAACCCTCTTCCGCACCCGCAGCGTTCTTGCCACGCTGTGGGTGCTTCTGTTGTTGACGTTTGCCGACCCATGGATTAGCGTTTGGAGCGCACTCGCATTCCTGCCTGGACTGCTGATCAGGTTCTGGGCACAAGGCTTCATAGGCCCGCAGTCGCGCAAACGGGACATAACCACGGACAGGCTGACCACATCCGGCCCCTATGCCATCTTCCGCCATCCGTTGTACGTCGGCAACGCGCTTCTTGTCGCGGCAGGATTGACACTCCTGCGACCCCATTGGATACTGATTTCCCTGACAGCGCTGGGGTTCGTGCTCCTCTACCTACTCATAGGCAGAGCCGAGGAGCGCAAACTGGCGGAGCGATACGGCGACGAGTAC
>JAUVJT010000008.1 GCA_030592225.1 Candidatus Stahliibacteriota bacterium
GAACAAAAGGACAGCTACTCCTTTGCGATAGCCCTTGGGTGTCTGATTTTGGCGGATGAACTCAAAGCCTTAGAACACCACAAGGAAAGGAAAAGAAAGAAGTCAAGGGTCGTTAAGCTTAAGCAAAAAGAGATTAAAGAGGCGTTCCCTGAATTTTCAGGTAAATCATCAACTACGAACGATTTACGTAAGTTACTTCCGAATATTGCCTCAGAGTGGTTAATGGATCAATCTATAACCTATCTTATTGATCTTGTCTTTACAAACCCTTTCGCCCCTTACGAACTCAAATTCACAGATAAAGACTTCACGAAAGCCTTAACGATGGTTGCCTCAAAAATAAATCTACGATCTATAGATGTAGAAAACGTTATCAAAACCCGCAAACAAGCAATCAGTGCTCACCGTCACATAGATTGGGTAAAGATTGCCGCTTTAGGTTTAGGTGGACTTGTCGTTTTCGGAATAGGTGGTTTGTTTTTAGCTCCGATAATTGGTACCGCAATTGGAACAGCTGCTGGACTTTATGGAGCCGCTGCAACCTCTCATGGTCTGGCAATTCTTGGTGGTGGCAGTCTTGCCATTGGAGGGGCAGGCATGGCCGGAGGGATGGCTCTAGTAACAGGAGTTGGTGCCGCTGCCGGAACAGCTCTTCTTGGTGGCAGCAAACTTCTTCTTAGCCTCGGAGCTGCTCAGGCTAAAGTCGAGCTTATTAAACTTCAAGTAAACTACAAGATAGTTCTTTTGGGGAACCAGATGCAAGTAAAGAAGGCTCAGTCAGTTATTCGAGACTTAGATTCGCAAGAGAAGGAAATCAAAAGAGAATTAAAAAAGGAACAGGAACTCAACGAAAAGAATTCCAATCGGATCAAAAATCTAGAAGAACTACTTGCCGCTCTAAATGACAGCATCAAATGGATGAAAGAACAGAAAGTCGCTTGAAGAACATTGAAGGAATAGATGTCGTTTTGACGTGCCTCGCAGAGGATTTAAATGAAGACTCTAAGTTCTCAAAACGTGTATTAAAAGAAATTCGTACCACCCAAAAGCGGTTAGACATCTTAGAAAATAAAGTTGAAAAACTAAAGGGAGAAATAGAGGATACAGAAATTACTATCTCTACTCAACCTAAAGAATCATACCCTGCGTCCGGTGAACAACAAAAACACTCAGAAGATAGAGATCAAAAAAACTCTGTGGATTGGGCATCTGTGCTTGAGGAAGCGGAAAAGCGACTTCGAGAACGTGGTATCAACCCTCAAGATGTTTCACTCAACAATCTCCTTGATAAGAAAGAAGTACAACTTATCGAAAAACGATTTAGCGGTGGTTTTACAATAAAAACTCATCTTGACCCTTACGATGTTATAGCAGCCATTGTAGCTGGGCTTGTTGCAGGTGCGGTTGACCTTTTCGTAGTAAAAATCCCTAAGGATATAACCTACTTAGGTCGCTTTGTCCAAAAAGGAAGTCCATTAACGAAATGGCTCCATTCATTAAGTATCTCGGATAAAAACTGGTTAGCTAAATACTTTAAAGTTGCTTACGATAAAGTTAAAGACGTGGGTATTCCAGGTTTTGGTCCAAGAACACATCGGCTACAAACCTTTGGACATGATCCTCTAGTTGGTTTGGTTATAGGAACCATTGATATAATGCGCGGAGGAATGACCGCTATTTCTAAAAGTGGAAAAATCATCAAACTAGCAGGAACGGGTACCGCACACTATAATCCTTTTACAGCAATTGTATGGCAAATCATGCACTTATTCTCGGATGGTTTTACTAAAATGGGTTTACCACCTCCTGGCTGGTCGGTTCTTCAGGCTTTTCAAATAGGAAGTTTTGGAAAGAAAGAACGAACTGTTGCTGAGTTAGCACGTTGGATGTATCTCAACGGCTATGATAGCAGACATTTCTTAACGATGAGTACTTCAGTTGCGGCAGCAGAGGTAATTCTTCGCGGATACTTTTGGATACGCAGAAAAATAGATGAACAGTACGATACAGAAGTTACCCATGAAGGGGAAGTAGCTGGAGCCAAAAGGACAGGCGGTCATCCTCGATTCCAAACAATGGCTTTAATCGCTCATGGAATTGCTTCCGCAATAAACATTGGGAAAATCGCAATTTATTCCGGTAATCCTCTTGCTATCAACTATACTCAATGGGTTAGGTTCATCTATGCATTCATCGCATGGGTACGTACGAAACTGCGTTCCCCTTCAAAAGTTCTAATGGAACATGCCCGTACCAACTGGAAGGAGTTACAAAAAGGTTGGGGGTCCATATTAGATGTTGGGGAAGATTCATTTCCAACCTTTGTAGTGCGAAGCTGACGTAAAACGCACGCCCGAATGGCGTCTACCCTCTTATCCTCCCAAGGGGTTGATTTTACCCCTCAAGTATGTATCATCCGGCGATTGAACGAAATCGGGTCAGGCTAATCCAGGAGGATAAATGGCCAAGGTCAAACGGGTGCCGCCCCAGGTAGAGCCGCATCCTTTCAACGTAGTCTACATCACCAGTCCCTCGCAGGAGGAGTTGCGCAAAATGGCGCTGGAACATAGTCCGGCGTGTTATGAGACCAAATACGACAACGTCAACAAAATTGCCCGCAACAAGGCGCGCAAGGCCGGCTACACCTACATCATCGCACCGGAGCAGGACGCTCATCTGTATTCAGGCAAGGTGATTTCTGCGGAACGCGCCGAGCAAGTGCTCTCCAACGTATGGGATTACATACATCTGCAAGGCAGGCTGATTGAGATTCAGGGCTACTACGGGCTTGGCGAGCGCCGCTTTCCCATCCAGTGGCTTTATACCATGCCGTGCGCGAACATCGCCGGTATGCAGCAGATTCTCAGCTTCCCGCGCGAGGCGGTGGAGACGCCTGAGCAGCTTGCCGAGGAGTACAAGCCGGTCATCCGCGTGGTTATGGTGCCCGAATTTCCGCTTCCTAACATGCCGGGCAAGCAAGCCATTATCGTCGATTTGGAAAATTACATAACCTACGTGATAGGCGCCGACTACTTTGGCGAGTCCAAGAAGGGCGCTCTGCGGATGCTGAACGACTACGTGTATCAGCGCGGCGGCCTGGTTCTGCACGCCGGTGCCAAGGCGGTGACCATCGGCGGCGAGCGCATCACCATGACCATCAAGGGACTTTCCGGTACGGGCAAAACCACCACCACCTTTTCAAAGCAGGGCGAGCTGACCCAGCCCATCCAGGACGACATGGTGTGCCTGTGGCCTGAAGGACACATCTCCATCACCGAGAACGGCGCGTTTGCCAAGACCTGGGGACTCAAGGAGGAGGCCGAGCCTATCATCTACAAAGGTTCGCTCGATTCCTCGGCCTGGCTGGAAAACGTCTACACCGACGCCGAAGGCGGGTTCGAGTTCTCCAAAACCACCCTGACGACTGACGAGGTCGAGCGTCTGCGCGATTACCTGGTCGTTACCGGTGCGCCTGCCGAGAATGTTGATGCCTACGTTCGCGGCGACGTTAAGCTTGCCGATAAGGTGGACGAACACGGCATCCCTGATGACGGCTGGGATTTTCTGGTGTGGACTCAGAACGGGCGTTCGGTCATCCCCATGGCGAAAATTGAGGGCGCTGCCGACCTCACCGACATCCCGCCGGTTCGCTTAATGGGTATCCTGAACCGCGACGAGGGCCCGGACGCGGCCATGCCGGGCATCGTGCGCTTTCCCTCCACCGAACAGGCCGCGGCTTACTTTATGCTGGGCGAAACCACCAAGACCTCGGCTGCTGGCAAGGAGCGCGGACGCACCCGCTCGCCCTTTACCCAGCCCTTCTTTCCCCGCTCGATGGGGCTTCAGGCCGTCCGGTTCGCAGAACTTTCAACCCAGATACCCGACCTCCAGACCTGGCTCATGAACACCGGCTACATCGGCGGGGACCAGCTTGACGTGGACGCGGGCAAGGCTCTCAAAGTGAAAATAAGACACTCATCCGCGATGCTCGAGGCGATGCTTGCAGGCAACGTTAAATGGAAGGTTGACCCAGACTTTGGTTATGAGATAGTGGATGTGGATGCCCCGGAGAGCAAGGAGCTGCTGGAAAAAGTGCCCGCCGAGATACTCAATCCCATCCTTTTCTTCGAGAAGGCAGGCAAGATGGATGTGTACCGCAACTGGGTCAAAACCATGAAGTTCAAGCGCCGCGAGTTTTTGCACAAGTACAAGGTGGACCCGAAGATCGTAGCGACGATACCGGAGTAATCACTTCAACACTCCGCTTAAATCTGAAATTCATGAACAAGGGGCTTAAGCCCCTTGTCCATTTTTAGCATCCCTTGACTTGACCCAACCCCGGCCTATAGTTATCTATAAGTTAAAAAGGAGAAGGCGATGAGTAAGGAATCAGAGAGAGATTTTCTAAGATGAGTGAGGAGGTCTTATGGCGTATCTCTGGGTAGTCCTGGCAGGAGCAGTAGTCTTTGCGGTAAGCAGCTTTCTACCTTGGGTGGGGATTTCTTTTCTCGGCTCTACACCCCAAAACCTCAACATGTGGGTGGCTTTGCTCGCACTGCAAAACCTGGAGCTATGGAACGTGATGAACATGAGCCTGTGGCTGATTCCGATGTGCGTGGCGGCAATCCTGACGCTTACAGTGATACAACTCTTACGTCGTCGGATAGGGAAAAGACTGACCATGTGGATGTTCATCCTTTCCCTTGTTCCCCTCATACCCCTGTTTTGGTCACTATTGACCTTCCGACCCCTTTTTCAAGCCATTCTGGGTAGAGAACCCTCGCTGGGTGTTATATTCGTTGTACCGCAAATCGGCTACCTTCTTTCTCTCGTCGGCTTTTTGACCGTAATCGTGGGTTCGGCAATGGGCTTTTTCAGCAAGAAGCGTAGGTTGAACACAACATAAGATTTTGCTACACACACGAGAGGACTTCATCGGCAGACGCGGTCGTGAGGACTTCGAATAATTGGCTATCCAAGTAGCATGTAGCGCGAGTTTCAGTGTACCCCTACTTTTCATCAAATCCCTCTTGACTTGACCCAACCCCGGCCTATAGTTATCTGCAAATCACCAAGGAGGAAACGTGAACGAAGAGACGAAAGAATCCTATCTCGCTAAGCTGAGAGCGCAGTTAAAGGAGTGGGAAGCGGAGATTGAGAAGCTGCACGATAAGGCGAGAGAGGCCGAAGCCGAGGTTAAGGTCGAGTACGAGGAGAGAATAGAAGACCTAAAGGACAAACGGGAAAAGATGCAGAAGAAGATGCAGGAGTTGAAAGAGGTTAAAGACGAGGCATGGGAAGACATTAAATCGGGGTTGGAGGATTCGTGGAATGAAATGAAGTCCGCCCTGCGAAGCGTTGCCGACAAGTTCAAGTAGGGATGTAGAAGGAGAGCAGAGGAGGGCAGGGTAGCTCAGGGGCTTAGAAAAAAGTTAGCGCCGGACTTGCGTCCGGCGCTTGGTACTTTCTCTCGGTCTCGATCAATTAACTATCAAGAATAACGAGGAATGCACAGTTTGTTTGTTACCAGCGGTTGCGGTTGTATCCGCCGCCACCACCGCCGCTGCCGCCGCCGCGGTTGCGATCGTAGCCGCCGCCGCCACTGCCGCGCTCGCGCGGAGGACGGGCTTCTTCGACCTTAAGTTCGCGGCCGTCGTGTTCGGTTCCATTTACGGCGCCAATGGCCGCTTTTGCTTCCTCGTCATTCGGCATTTCCACAAAGGCAAAGCCTCGAGGGGCGTTGGTGTAGCGATCGGTCGGGACCGCTACCTTGGAGATCTCGCCGTGTGCGGCGAAGATCTCGCGAACCTTCTCCTCGTTGTAAGAGTGGGGAAGGTTTCCGATGAATAAACGCATGTATTTAACTCCTTAGTGCGATCGTCGTTTCTCGACGACCGTTAGCTGATATTATAGTCAAAAAAGGGGACACGTCAAGGTAAGTTATAACGGGACTTTCTGCAAGGCTGTATCAGAACCAACCGGTGAGCCTGATGAGCACGCCCTGAATTCTTTACCCCTCTTAAAAATACCCGGTTAATCTAAGTACGCCGCCTGCAATCTTTGCACTGCCGTATTCAGTGTCGTCTTCCCCGAACGAGATGAAGCCGAAAACCGAGGCGTCCAGGTTGTCGCCCAGGCTCAACATCAGTCTGGGGATGATTATGCCGCTTGCGTCTACCGGGTTCACCATCGCTCCAAGCCCCACGGAATGGAAGCTTACGATGGTCTGATCCGCGCCCAGGTATACTAGGTGCCTGCCCATGGCTTTGCGTGCCCCGCCTGCTCTTTCGAACCAGGCATCGAACGTATAGTCGGCTTTGCCGTCAAACCCCCTGCCGTAATACAAATACTCGGCCATCACGTGCGTGCGGAACGTAAAGGTATGGTCGGCTCCCGCCACAAACTCGGGATAGCTCAGCGAATCTTCCTCGTACAGATTGTATCCGCCTTCTGCCCACAGGCCGATGTTGCCGATCTCTCCTGCAAACTGACCGCCCAAAAGGGTTTTCTGCTGTGTTACTCCCGGGGTGATGGTACTATCCCATAAATAAGCGCCGATGGCGGCCAGGTCAAATCCTGCCAGGTTCTCCTTGATGCGGGCGATGGCCATGGTGGAGTCCACGTACCCCCTGAGTATTCCCATGACCTCGACTCCGCCTCCATAACGCCAAGAGAAGGCAACCTTCAGGGCGTTCTCCCCATCCCTGCGGTAGCTGGGATCATAGGCCAGCTTTGGGCTGATTATCTCAGTGGGATTCCACACGTATCCGGTGCCCCAGGCCAGGGGCTGTTTGCCCACCCTGACCGTAAGCCTGTCCCATGAGATTGACACGTACGCGTTGGAAATGCGAAACGAGGACTCCATTTGATATGCGTAGGCTCCTCTCAATGAATCCGGAATCAACCCGGCCAGGGAATCCGGGATGAAATCCAGAACGTTCATCTGCACCGCTCCAAAGGGAAGCGAGGCCTCGGCATCGGCGTGGAGGAAAGAGGCGTCCCCCAGGTTGCCGTCCACAGAAAAAACCAGATTGTTAAGATCGAGTATTCCCCAATCCTCAAGATACTGCACGTTCAGAACGTTCTCGTACGAACCTGACAGCTGAACCTGTGCCGCCGTTACACCCACCGCCATCCCAATCAATACAACTACTCTATAAATCCTCACGGATGAACTCCTTCAGGTGCCTGGTTTGGTTGAATAATAAGAGGGCAAAGCCTCGCTCCGCGGTATGCTCGACGATCGAGTACGATGCGGTCTCCGGATGCAGCTTCCAGAAGTAGGGGGCACGGATGCCCAGGATACCGGCAATGAGCGGTTTAAGCACCGCACGGTGAGTAACCACGGCGAACGTCTGACCCATGCGTTCCTCTGTGATGACGGCCAGGGTTTGCACCGTTCGTGTCTGCACCTGGGCCAGGGTCTCCGCGCCCTGCATCGCAAGCTTTTCGGGTTCGGTGCGCCACAGCTTGAATTCGGCTGGATACTTCTCCGCAATCCGGGTCTTGGGCTTGCCTTCCCACTCAGCCAGGTGGATGTTGTTGAAGCCCTCCTCGACTACCGGCTCAATAGTCCGTTCCCGGCACAACGCCTGGGCGGTTTGGAGCGCCCTGGAAAGTGGACTTGAGTAGAGTGCATCAAAGCTGACGTCTGCCAATTCCTCTGCCAATGAAACAGCCTGCTGTATGCCCACTTCGTTCAACGGGAAGTCGTAGCGCCCCCTGAACAGCCCCTCCCTGTTACCCGCACACTCCCCGTGTCTGATTAAATAGATTGTTGTCCGCATACCCAACTTTAACATCAAGGCAGCGTCGTGTCAATAGCCTGAAAACTAACATCTTAACGCCAGCTTGACGCTCTTTTGTCCAACTAGCATAAAACGATCGCAGAGGGGATAATGAAAGAAGGGGCTTAAGCCTCAGGGCGCTTCTCGAATACGGGTTAGGTCTTGGCCGCCCGTTGATATTCCTCTGACAAGGTATTTATCAGGGCTTGGACCGAGACAATTTCGTCCACCCGGTAAGCGTTGGCTCCGGCAAAGGCGAATCCATGTTCAAGGTTGCCCAGTTTGGCGTTACTCAGGGCATCTGCGATGCAATACGGCACGTTTTTGTAATCGCAGGTTTTCAAACACTTCCAGGGACATTTGAAAGGCTGTTTGATGCCAGCCGAAACGTCAGTCAGAAACTTGTTATGCACCGCTCTTCCGGGCAGACCCACCGGGCTGTCAATGATGATAAGGTCTTCCTTGGTGCACTCCAGATATGCCTGCTTGAACTCGTCGGAAGCGTCGCATTCATGGGTTCCAACAAACCGGGTTGCCATCTGTACTCCGTTAGCGCCCAGCTGCATAATGTCGTAGATATCCTGGCCGGTATAGATGCCTCCGGCGGCGATAACCGAGATGGGTTTATCAAAACTCCGCTCAAAGGAACGAACAACACTAACAACCTGGGGCACCAGCTTTTCTAAGGCAAAGTCGGGATCGTCTATCTGTTCCCTTTTGAAGCCGAGGTGACCGCCTGCCAGCGGTCCTTCGACAACCACCGCGTTGGGTACGTACTGGTAATGCTTTTCCCAATACTGAAAAATGAGCTTGGCCGCCCTTGCGGATGAAACAATGGGAACGAACTCGGTCTGGACATCGGAGAAAGACGGTACTGTCTTGGGGCGTTTCGTAAGGAGTCCCGCGCCGACAAATACCACGTCAGCCTTTTCTTCAACTGCAGCGCCGGCCAGATCTTCATAATCGGAGAGCGCCACCATTATGTTGACGCCGACGATACCGTCCTTGCCGGCCAGTTCTCTTGCCTGGCGTATCTCGTGACGCAGCGCTCTCTTGTTCGCTTCCCTGTAGTTTGTGCGGAGATCCGGCTCGAGCAGACCGATACCTGCAGTCGCAAGAACCCCCACCGCGCCTGCTTTCGCAACTGCGGCGGCCAGCTTTGATAAGGAAATGCCTACACCCATCCCGCCCTGGATAATTGGTACCTTGATCTCCAACCTGCCTATTCGCAAGGTGGGGATTCCCGTGGATGTTTTTGAGTAATTCATAATTAACCTCTAATCAACGTGCTCCGACTTGCATGGTAAACTAGCTGCAAACCAACCATGTGGAAGTATACTCACCTAACCCTTCCGGTCAATGCAATCCACCAACCGCAACATACGTTTAGGCGAGGAATCTATTGCTTAAAAGACACGCTAAGAGTTCTTTGCCGCAGAGACGAATACCGGGCATCCCGTCACTCGACAGCGAGCTTTTATCCAATAGAGACGGCACTGGAAAAGCGTTCATCGACATGCCCGGTCTGAATTGTATAATCATCAGGTTATGCTCAAGAGGTTGAAGGGAGTAGACCTGAACCTTAAAAGGAGGCGTTGTGGTTAAGAGAAGTGCTGCAATCCCTGTACTAATGATATTATTGATGACATCCTCGTCTGTGTTTGCCTCCCCCGCCGGCAAGATCGTAGGAAGGGTGTACGACGCATCAACCCGATCGCAACTGCCCGGTGCAAACGTCGTTATCCACGATACCGAGTTGGGTGCCGGAACCGAAGCCAACGGGGTATTCCTAATCCGCGACGTTCCGGCGGGCACCTACTCGGTTGAAGCGTCGATGATGGGCTGCCGCACCCAGGTCAAGACCTCGGTGGTGGTGGAGCCGGGACGCAGCGTGGAGCTGGTGTTCAAGTTGTTCCCGTCAGCCGTCCAGACGGCAGGGATCACGGTACGTCTCGATTACTTCCCCAAGGTTGCCGACGCGCCGGTATCCGAACGCAGCTTTTCGGCAGCCGGGATCGAGGACAAGCCGCAGGCGAAATCCCAGGCCGGGTTTTCAGTCAAGCCCGATGAACAATTCAGTTACTTGACTTCGTTTTACTACTACCTACTATACCATTAGATAAGTAAGAAAAAACCAAAGGTGTTTCTGACCGGAGCCAGCGGTTCCATGGGGCACGAAGCATTCAAGGAATTGTGGCGCAGACGCGATAAATACGATGTCGTCGTTCTCCTTCTCCCTCGCAGATATGAAAAAAGGTTATTCAAACCTTATGAGCGGGAGGTTGGAATCAACAGCATTAAAGGCAGGGGGGTGGTGGAAAGCAACGACGACCTGCTCAAAATCGTGTGGGGTGATTTGACCAACTACCATGACGTGGCTGAAGCAATGGACGGGGTTGATCACGTTCTTCATCCTGCCGCCCTCATCTCCCCGGCAGCCGATCATAATCCTGCGCTTGCCCGCAAGGTCAATCTGGGCGGCGCCCTGAACATCATCAAGGCCATCAAGGCGCAGCCTGGCGGCGCGGAACGAATCAGTATGGTGAACATCGGTTCCGTAGCCTTTTACGGCGATCGGCTCCCCCCGGTAGCCCTGCTGAGAGCGGGAGACCCGCTCATGCCTTCGGTTTTCGATTTCTACGCGATTTCCAAAATAGCGGCTGAACGGGCGGTTATTGAATCGGGCATCAAACACTGGGTGTCTATGCGGCAGACCTACATCGCTATTCCTGACGTGATGGCGTTGATGGATTCCATCATGTTCCACCAGCCTATCGAACAGCGCATCGAGATGTGCACCAGCCGGGATTCAGGATACGGCCTGGTGCAAACCTTGGACCAGCCACTTGATTCCGACTTCTGGGCCAGGGTGTACAACCAGACCGGCGGACCGTCATGCCGGTTTATCTATCTCGATTATCTTGACAGGACGATGAGACTGCTGCACATGGGGGATTTCAGGAAGATTATGGAGCGCAACTGGTTTTGCCTGCGAAATTTTCACGATGCGTGGTATGCGGATGCGCACGTGCTTAACGAATATTTGGGTCACTGGCGCGATACTTATGCCGATCATCTTGACCAGGTACGAGCCGCGGCTCCATGGTACGTGAACCTGGGCAAGTTTGTTCCCAAATGGCTCATAAAACATCTGGTGATGAAGCCCATGGCTGCGCGCAAGGACGGCCCCCTGTACTGGGTTAAGCACCCCGATCAGACACCCTTGAGAGTAAAGGCGTTCTTCGGCTCGCTGGAAAAGTGGCGCGAGCTGGGTGATTGGGAACAGACACCGCTGGATCGTGACGTGAAGTTACGCCCTCTGGATCATGGTTATGATGAGTCCAAACAGGTAGATGACCTTAGCATCGTGGAGCTAAAGAAGGCGGCCCGGTTCAGGGGAGGTCAGTGCTTATCCGAATCATACAGCGGGGATAGATCCCAGGAACTCAAATGGCGGTGCGCGTTTGGGCACGAGTTCGAAGCAAGCACCACGCTGGTTCTCCTGGCCGGTCACTGGTGTCCGGAGTGCGAGGCTGCGCCCTGGGATTATGACAGAATCGCCCGCAAGAATCCGTTCCTGGCTCAAGCTTATTACAACACCCATGATCGCGGTGAGAACAACTTATATTCAGAAGCGGACTGCCTTACCGAAACCTTCTGAAGCAAAGCTACGGGGAACAGTTTACAATCAAACGCGCCAAGGTATTACGCTATAAGATTGAAGACGCCGGTATCTTTGTTCAAGCAAGGATTCAGGAATGGGTGAAGAAACAACCTTAAAGATAGCCTCCTCGTTCGGGGAAGGCATGCGGGTGCGGTGGACCGCGCCCCTACTGCATCATATGCCGCATTATTTCTCCGGGGGAAAAGAGCGTATACGAAATTGCAGATTGACAGCCGACATCTACGTATTATAATCAATTTATGCAGTATTCAGATGCTCACGAACGAGGTTCGGCTTCTGTTTCCATACGCAAGTTCGTACGCAAGCGGTTCGGCGCGCAAGGCGAGGCCGAGCTGCTGTGTAAAGTGTCCCCCGAAGTCGCCGATACCTACTTGAACTCAATTCCTCACAAGTGGTATCCGGGCAGCCATACCCGGACGCTCCTGGATGCCATCTTTGAGATAACGGGCAGCGACGAAAACGTTATACTGGATATTGGAGCCGCCCAGGCCGCAGACGACGTCAAGGGCATACTGCGTTTCCTGGTTCTTTTCGCTACCCCGCATCAGCTTGTCAGACAGGCGGCAAAGGTGTGGTCCCAACACGTGGATGCGGGCGAGATGAGCTATGAGAAGCTTTCTTTTCGAGACTGCGAGATAGTTCTCCGCAACTTCAACAACGGGCCGTTGGACTGCCTAATGACCACAGGAACAATAAAGGCTTTGGCCGAGCTAACCGGTGCCAGGGAGGTGGAAGTGGAGCATACAGAGTGCATCCATCGTGACGGCAAGCTGTGTCGGTGGAAGGTTAGCTGGACTTAAAGTCGAGGCGATTGCAGGGATTTTCAGGGAAAACTGCCAAAAAAGAAATCTCGTCGCCACAGCATCTCAATCAAGGACATAATCGCCCAAAAGGGTTAATCTCCATAGCCGCAAATTGTAGCAGCTTACTTTAGTCAGATTCTATCTGTGCATCCGTTTCTGCAGGAGGTTCGGGCCAGTACCGGCCCACGTTTTCCCTGTACTCCTTGCCCGTGATGACCATCTCTGCCTCAATATCCAGCCCGCTGAGTTCGGTAAGGATGGCGATGGCCGCCTCTGAACTCTTATCTTCCGATATCCGGTAGGCCTCCAGAAACTCAGGGATAAGCTTGGGGTTCCCGGATTTTTCCACCACCTTGGCCCAGAAGTAGGGAGCTATCATGTAGCCAAAGAGGCCCACCGATCTCCCTCCCTGGGGATTGGTTATGGTCGGACTTTTCCATTCCTTAAGATCATAGGTTTTGTCTGAATCGTAGCAGGGGTACTCCTCATCGTATAGGTTATCGAGATCCTGAGGATAGAAAATCTCTGCAACGGTAAACGCGGCATAGTTGGCCAATCCATCGCCTATCCAACGGGTGTAGGTAACATCGTCACCGTAGTATACGTCGTATAACTTGTCCAGCGAGGTTTCCACCCATTCGTGAACGAATACACCAAATATATCGCCGCTGTCCGGTTCTGGTTCCACCCCCCAACCACCTCCTGCATGTAGCCTGCGGAAGGAATCGGGACTCAGGATAGCCTTAAACGGAGTCAACCTCATGCCTACAATGCTGTCAATGACCGATTGACCAGCAAGCATTGCCTCAAGGGTTATTTGTGCTCCTTCCTCGTACCCGGCAGGATACAGCACCCTGATATTGCCTTCCGTGAGTTCCTCCATCCCTTCGCCGGTGATGATGGGCATGTTTCTTGCTTCACGTAAGACCCTGAATAGAGTAAGTAGCCCGACGTGTTCTGACTCCGATTTCCCGCTGAAGGTAAAGGAAAAGTTTTGCTTGGACGGCTGCTGCCCATAGGCCATGGCCTTAATCTTCCTGCGGTCCTTGCGTGAAACCCATAATACCACCTCTCCGTTTTCGTCGGAGATGCCTTCAAGTTGTGCTTTCCTTGTTTCAACCTCCAGCTTCACGCCCAGGATAGGTTCGCCCACCGAGTCGCAAAACGTAACGAACAGCGGCAGACTGTCGCTGTTGTTAATCTTGGCAACGAACCCCAGTGTTCCCCTGACCGTCCCCGTAAGGTCGGTGGTGTCGGTGTAGGCCTCGGTTTCCTGGGCTCCCACCACACTAGTGGCTAACAAAAGCAGAACTATCCCTCCCAGAATTACTCCGGGTCTGCATTTCTTCTGAACCATATACTTCCTCCTTGGTATTGCTTGGATTAAAAGACGAAGATTGGTGGGATATGTTACATGAATCATATTATTTAACTTGAAATTCCCCGTTGCTTGCAGCGGGGCGCTTCATTTTGAATCTGCGACATCTGCGGAAGGTAATCTGTGGGTATGACGGATACAGTAACAAATCCCAGCAGATTGCGTCTTCTAAATTGTCCTAAATAAGGAGGCGACATGAAGAGATTTTCGTTGGTTTTGGTGGGGCTTGCAGTTGCAGTAGTCGCGCTTAGCGCCAAGGAAACGCTCAAAAAGGAGTTCGATGTAGGCTCTGCTCCCGAACTCATAGTTAACGTTGACGGCGGCAGAATCTCGGTACAGAGAGGCGATAACGACAAGATAGTGGTGTACGCCGAGTTGGAGAACCGTGATCGCTATCAACTCTCCAGCATCCAGGACGGCGACGAGGTTCGCGTCGAACTGGAGCACAAAGGCGTGGGGTGGTTCTTTTTTCCCTTTAACGTGGTTTCCGGCGAGGAACCCTGGATTAAAGTAGAGGTGCCGGCAAAGTGCGACCTGGATATCACAAACGACGCCGGTCGCATAGAAATCCGGGGTGGCATTGAAGGAACAATCAAGGCGCATACCGGTGCCGGTACCATAAGGATGAATGACCTTGCAGGCGATATCCGGGCGCGGGCCACGGGCGGTTCTATCAGCGCAGACGAAATCGTCGGAAGCCTCGATGCCGAAACCAGAACGGGTGGGATAACTGTGAGCGACTCAAAGGGAGAATTCATCATTGAAACCAGCGCAGGCAGCATCGAGCTGGAACACGTATCGGGAAGCTTCCGGGTGCGGTCAAGCGTGGGAACCATTGATTTTGACGGCGCAATTACCGAAGGCGAGGATAACTATCTTAAGACAGCGGTTGGCTCCATCGAAGCCAGGCTGAGCGCGGTGTCCGATCTTGAGATAGACGCTGAAACCGACATGGGCAGCGTGAGTATCTTCCCCGGAGCGGAAACCATTGACGCGGGCGAACATCATCTTCTGTTCCGTGCAGGCGATGGCAGCAAAAGGCTCAGGCTGCGTTCCGAAGTCGGATCTATCCGAATCGAGAGAGGAACGCTGTTGCCGGAAGACAGAAAAGCCGAGGTTGACAAACCGTCTGCTGAGGACAGGAAGGCCGACGCGATCATAGAAGACGTGAAACCGGAAGAATCAGAAACCGAGCCGGTAAATGAAGATGTCGAGTGATTGTTTGCGCTGTCATTTAAGAGTTTTGCAGATGCATCAGTTGTTTTTGATTGACTTCGATTCCGGCAAACGATGAAACAAACCGTCCGAAACTCGCGTCGTCTTCAGTATTAACCGTTGAAGGAGGCTGGATGAAGCCAAAACTGTTCCGCTCATTTATCGGGGTGCTGGCAATGGCGGGTATGCTTTCCGCGGGTGAAGTGATTGAGAGGAAGTTTTCCGTAGGCGCCGAACCCCGACTGATTATAGACGTTGATCCTTCCCGCCTCACGGTAGAGGTAGGGGACAACAACGTCATAGCGCTGAGTATCCAGCTTCCCGAAGGCAACGTGTGCAACGTTCATATTGAGCAGGCGGGCGACAAGATAACCCTTACGCTCAATCCGGAGGGGACGTTGGGATTGTTCATGCAGAAGCTCCGCATCTACGAGGTGGATATTCACGCCCAGGTTCCTGCAGACTGCGACGTGGTGCTGATTACCCAGTCAGGCCGAGTCGAGGTGCGGGGAGTAGGCGGAGAGATTCGATCTCACAGCGGTTCCAAGGTGGGGCAGGTCATACGCTGGATATTCCGCATAGATCGCATGAACGGGAAGCAAGCAAACGGGAACGGCGGATAACTAAGTCCGGCATGGCCGGACTGCTGGAAGTTTTCTCCGAGAACCTCACTGATTATCTTTAGAGAATCACATTCAACGTTGAAGTGCAACATCGAGGTTAGCGACTTCGAGGGGTGTTTTATAATCCAGGCATTTGCTCCGTGAACGTCGCCCTTCGGTGCGTGGCCCGTTGTTTAATCTTGCTTGCGGGCGAGGCCTTATTTCTTGTTTCTGTCCTTTTTGACGCCGCCGACCAGTCGGGCCACCAGTATGGCAATTGCCACGCCGCCCGTGGTCTCGATAACCGAGATAAGATTGCCCTGCATTCCCCGCATGAAGTTTGCGATGGGTCTGCTTATCAGGGGCAGGAGGTAAATCATTATCACTCCTGCGATGATGCCGCCGGCAAGGCTCACCACCGCGCGCAGCACCAGGATGCGTCGCGAGACCCAGTCGCCTAAAAACATGAGACCTGCAAACAACGCGAAATAGAGCAGCGAGTAAAGGCCTCTGAGGATAGGGGAGTAGGAGGAACCAACGACCGCCACCATTGCAGAAAGGATGACCGCGCTTCCCAGGGCGTAGAAGAATCCCTCCTCGTCCCATACCAGCACCACGAATCCCAGCACGGCTGCCAGGAAGGCGACCTTTAGACCCATTCCGGTAAACCACTGCTGCTGCAGCAGCCCGTGCAGCAGCGCTGCGGCAACAAAAGCCACGGTAAGCACCAACAGTATCTTTATCCAACTGTTGCGTTCCTTCATTCGTCCTCCTTTTCAGGTTGTCGAGGTTTTGCCTCGCCGAGTAGAATTTTTGACACAAGCAGGGCGCTGGGAATTGCAATCGAGATCTCTACGATAACGGCCAGACCTGATTGTATTCCCTTGAAAAATCCTCCCACCTCCGGGGCCAGAACTCCTGCTATCCCGAAGGTAAGCGCTCCGGCGACGGCTGCACCGCAGAAACCGAGGAGCCAGCGCAGGCCTGCGCGCTTTCCTGCCAGCATGTCGCCGAGTTTTATCAATCCTGCGAACAGGAGCTCGACACCCAGTATGATAAGAATTTGCAGCAGGCTGGACGCCATGAACCGCCCGAAAATTCCGCCTGCCACTGCGGCCATGATTGCCGTCAAGACAGCGTAGAATATCCCTCTCTCATGCCAGGCGCAAACGAGAAAGCCAAACACCCCGGCCATGACGGCTATCTGAAATACCCTTATCCATTCCACGGCGTTCCGGGTAATCAGTTCGGTCAGTGCCTGGCCTGCGCCCGCCAGGATGAGTGAAATGGTCAGCACCAGCAGCATTCTTACCCATGAAAGTCTATCCCGTTGCATACACCAGCATAAAGGATTCGTCCTGCTTGTCAAGGTTTTAGTTGTCATATCGCCTGCACCTCTTACTCATCAAACGAGAAACTCCTTCAATCCGATGAGAGGGGTGTTATATCCTTAAAAACCAGGAACGTATGTTCCTGGATATAGTGAAAATGCCCCGAAGGGGTACGGAGGTGTTATGTCCTTGTGACCGAAACGTATGCTCCGGCTTATTGTGAGAATACCCTATGAGATGCCAAACATCTCAAGGGGCAGGGTGTTACGGGTACGGGTACGGGGGTGTTATATCCTTAAAAAGCAGACTGCCCCGCAACACGCGGGGCAGCCTGAACGTTAAATCTGTTTTCCGGTTTTAGTACAGTCTCAGCAGTTTGCCGGAAGCGGAGAAGTCCGGAGTAATCATCTTCACGAAGTAGATGCCGGAAGCCGCGTTGGCATCCCAGTTCAGCGAGTAGGAACCGGCGGAGTGGTGACCCGAGGCAAGCTCGGCAACCATCTTACCGGATGCGTCGTAGATGCGCACCGAAACGTCGGTCGCGGCGCCTACGCTGAAGTTAACGGTGCTGCCAACCACGTCAAGGGTGTAGGTCTCGAGAACCGGTGTTTCGGCAATTCCCTCGTAGTCGAAGTTCTTGGTCATCTCTTCACCGATTGCGGTATTGTCCTTGCCCTGAGTCGCCCAGAAACGAACAGTATAGGCGCCGCTGGGGATCTCGTCAGTGGCAACTTCTCTGAAGGTATAAGTTTTTTCCTCGTCGGCCTCGAAGCTTTCGACATCGGAGGAATCCACGTACACCACCGCGTGCAGAGCCATATCCGTAATTTCGCAGCGCATGACGGCATCTTCGGTAGCAGTGCTGATCATCTCTGAGAACTTGGCATGAGGCGAAAACGCGTTGTACTGCATATCCTCAGGAGCGAGGATTTCGGTTACGTCAACCTGGGCGGTCAGTACTGCATCGAAGTTCATGTTCAGATCGTTGTTGTCCTCATTAATGTCGTCGGGGTGCTCTACAATGAACGTGACTTTGTACTTGCCGGACTCCGGGGGTGTGTAGTCCTTGAAGGCGTCCACGGTCTCATAGCCCTTGTCGAACGGGTAGTTGTTCAGGGTCTCGTTGTAAGGGGTTACGCCGCCGCCGATTTTCTCAATCTTGCAGATAACCTTGGCGGTAACGTCATCCTGGTTGCAGTAAACCCTGCACGTAGGTGTGAAGGTAACGCTGACTTCTTCAGGGTCAATCGGACGGATGATTTCGACCATCTCCATGTCGAGTTCGCCGCCGCTGCCTTCTTCCCACTCACCGTAGATGACAACGTTGTCAATCTGCCACCAGTTTATACTGTAGGTGTTGCCGTAGCCGTAGAAGTCTACGCGAATTTCCGTCTCACCCAGGGCCCAGGCACTGATGTCGTAGAAGTCAACACTGACGTAGTTTGCTTGTTCGTCTTCCCAGAGGATTTCGGGGTAGCTGGAGCCGCCGTCGTCAGAACCGCGGATCCGGGCGGTAAAGTCGTACGGCCAGCCGTACCAGTTGAAGTCGTTCTGCACTTTTAACCAGACCGTCTCGTATCTGGAATCGGAGCAGTCAACCGTGGGGGCAATAAGACGATCGGTGGTGCCTGACCTGTACTCCCAGCCCAGGTATGCCCGATTGCTTGACTTATGCCAGTTTGCTTGACTGCCACCGCCACCGAGAGCCTGGGTTGTCCAGCCGGCGGGCAGCCAGGTACCGTTGAAGTCCTCATTGAGCAAGGTGTCTCTTACGATCGCTGCGTTAAGGTTGGGAACGAGCGCCGCGAAAACCGCTATCGCGATTGCAATTCCCACTACCTTTTTTATCATAACTCGCCTCCTTTGCGTTGGCGTTTATTGTTCGTTCATATATAAATAAGCCTTCCTCTCCTCACACGTCATTAAACACCTCCCGATTGCTTACTCTTAAGGTAACTTTAGTCCAAAACCGGCGTTTGTCAAGTGCTGTTATCGGAGAGTTAAGGTCTTTTCGTCTTGACAAATCGAATCAACAACCATAGTATACATTTATGGCTCTTATTTTTTTCCTCCTTGCCCAGACCGTGCCTTACGAGTATCCTTATTTTGAGGCGGTGCGGCGCGAGGTCTCCTTTGTTCCCATCCCCGACCGCACCAAGGATATGGGCTACGAGCGCGAGCTGTGTCTGGATTACGCAGAAGACAGCCTGGCAGTAACCGTCTCCGGTACCATCGTGGAGCGCTGGCTGTACCGGGGCTCGCTTTCCTACTGGCGACAGGCATTGCACTGCGACTCTATCATAAAAATCAGCGACACCCTGGTGGCCTACTCCTCGCTTCGGTTCGTATTCGGCAAGCTCGATGCGGAGATCCAATCGGCGGACCTTATGGTTGCGCTGCGTCACGCGGACGTTGAGAAAATAGATTACACGGTTGATGAAATTCTGGACAGGTTGGGTTTGAGTGCAGAACCGTATCGTCTGCTGGTTGATGCGGGCAGCCTCGTTTCTCTTCAATTCAGGAAAAGGGACGGGATGGCGCTTATCAATCTTACCACCGGCGCAGTAGCCACGATTGAACTATCTCCATTACAGCAGATTCCGGCAAAGCGTTCCTGCCTGTTTGGGAAGTAACAGATACGTTGTCTGTAAAAGAAACAGGCGGCCCCGTAACACAAGGGGCCGCCTGCAGACGATCTTATTGTCTTACACTAATGCAATACCGTTACCTTGTGGTGTGCGGAGAACCGGGGGGTGGTCAGCTTTACGAAGTACACGCCAGAGGGTGCATTTCTGGTATCCCAATTTATCGTATAGGCCCCGGCATTTCTGGTTCCTGAAATCAGGGTAGTAATCAGCTTTCCAGATACATCGAACACCCGCAAGTTGACATCGGCAACCTCACCAAGGGTGAAGCTGATTCGGGCAGCATCTTTCGTAATCCCAGGGGTTACGCCATCGAAGTAGAATCGATCGGCTGCGGGATCTTCGGTAATGCCTATGTAGTCAAAGGTGTCCACCAATGAAGGTCTGCTGATGTTGACCCCGTATTTGCTCTTCGCCCAGAAAGTGATTATGAATGTACCGTTGGAAAGATAGGCGGTATCAAAGATGGCTTGCACCGTGTCAAACTGATCAAAAGTAACGTAAGCCACTGAATCGTCGTACAGACGATTTTCCTGCAGCAGATCCTCGATGATGCAGCGCATGACCACGTCATCCACTCTTCTGCCCATGCGTTCCGCGTACCATGCAGTGGGTGGAAATGGGTTTATCTGATCAGGTTTCGTTGGTTCGTCCATCCGGTAGGGTGTAACGTCGTCCTGGATGGTGGTGAAGTTCTTGTACATGATATTGTTCCCGGGGTTGCCGTCGTCAGGATGGCTTACCTCGAAGTATGCATGGTAGTTTTTCTGTTTCTGGGGGGTAAAGGGGGCAAACTCCACTATGGTATTACCCGGAGAGAGGGAGTGATTGTTTTTTTCATCTTCGTATACCATTACCCCGGTAGTGATATCCGTTATTTTGCAAAGCACCGTAGCATGGGCAGTGGTATCGAGATTATTGGAGACCTGGCATGCAGGGATAAAGGGAACGTCGGGCGGTTCGTAGTCGTTAGGACGGATAATTGCCGTAATCGCCAGATCAAGTGTATCAGGAGGCGGAGGCGGGTTGTAATCCGAGGCCCATACGTAGACGTCGTCAACCATGTACCACTTGGAGCTCACGCCTCCCGAGGTTTCGTTGTAGACGAAGCGGACACGACCGGTGGCCTTTCCGGCGACATGGGCACTGATATTAATACTATCCCTCTGGGTGATATGGTTGAGCGGATAGTTCATCACTATAACCCAGGCGGTACCGTTGTACACTTCTACAAATCCCTGCAGGTCAACCTCGCCGGGTGCAGGATACCAATCCACGTCCCAGGCCAACCACACTATGTCGTAGTAGGTGGCGTCAAACGTGGGCGAAGTCATACGGTTGTTACCTGTCCGGGAGTTGTTAGGGGGGGATTCGTCGTCGTTGTCGGCGCATTGACCGTTGGCTCCCGGGGTGTAGTTGGGCCGACCGTAAAAAACGTTAGTGTTCCACTTGTCGTTTCCCTGGGTTTGACTGGTGGACCATCCCGGGGGAGGAAAGGCTCCCTCAAATTGCTCGGTGAGCAGGCTGGTCTGGGCAGCGATGGGAACAAACAATGCTGCTCCCAGCAGAATAACAATGACTTTTGCAGGCTTCATAATACCTCCTGGGCTGGTTTCCATATTAGCTCCAGCCATGAAAAATTATAATCAAGCAAGCTTCCGCTTACATCTCAGTTTTAACCCACGGATCCTTACCTAGTCAGAAAGTCATAAGCCATTATCCTAACCACTATAATAATAGTCAAGATACGAAGCATGTCAAGCGGTATGATTTTCATATTATTATTGCCTGCATTCAACATTGAAGTGCAACACAGTGGCGCCCCGCCAGGAGGCTGTCCGAGACCGACGCGAAGCGGCGATCAAAGGGAACTTCAATGTCGAATACGCTTGCGACGAAGTCAAACCACAGATTACGCAGATTCTCGCAGATTAAAACTCCTTACAGTCGTTTTCCTACGGTAAAACTCGTTTCACTCGTTCTTCTTCGGTGACAGAGAAGTTGATTGCGACAAGTCATTAGATTGCATAACTTACCTCTGCGAACTTTTCCCAGGCTCTGTGTCCCTGTACCCTATGATATGCCAAGCATCTTCAAGAGACAGGCTCTGCCCAGGAAGGGTACGGAAGGTGTTACGGGTACGGGGGTGTTATCTCCTTAGTGACCGCTCCGGCTTATTGTGAAAATACCCTATGAGATGCGGTAAAATTGGCATCTCAAGGGGCACACTGTACCCCGAAGGGGTACGGGAAGTGTTACGGGGGGTGTTATGTCCTTAAAAACCAGGAACGCATGTTCCTGGATATAGTGAAAATGCCCTGGAAGGGTACTGGAGGTGTTACGGGTACGGGAGTGTTACGGGGGTTGACATCTCCCCCATTGCCCATATTCTAGGGGAAAATCAAAGGAGGAACTAATGCAAAGAAGTCTAATCATTACCATTGTGATTCTCGCAGTCACCGGATTGGCACTGACCGGCTGTTGTGGATTCGGCGGCAGGGCAATTGAGGATATCGCGGAGGAGTTGGAATCGTCAGGCTCTGCGGACTTTGCCGGAACCTACCAGGTCGCAGGCGAAGGCTACAAGGCCGCCCTGACCATCACCAAAACGGGCGACGGCTACCATCTTGAGTGGAACCTGCCCGACGGCTCGACACACTACGGCAAGGGCATCGTGGTGGACGACGTACTGGGCGCGTTCTTTTCTACTTCCGACGGCTCGAACGCGGGCGTGGTCGCGTACAAAAAGGATTCCAAAGGCATCACCGGCCTGTGGACAGTCGCCGGCGGCGAGCAGCTTTTCAGCGAGAAAACGTCAGGTGCAGTAACCCTGCGCAGGGGCGGCGCCGATCTGGAAGGCGAGTACACGGTTTCCGGCACCAATCCCGGCTCCGGTTCCTACCGGGGCGACTTGAGCGTGCTGAAATCGGGCGAAGCCTGGTCGGCGCGCTGGCTAACGGGCGGGGAAATATACGGAACCGGGCTGGATGTTGACGGCGTGCTGGTGCTGGGCTACGGTGACGACGCGGGCGCAGGCGTTGCGGTCTACCAGATACGCGGCGATGACCTGCACGGCTACTGGTTGTACGCCACCTACGCGGAGAAGATGTCTGCAAAAACATCCATCAATACCGGCACAGAGAAGGCAAAAAGAACAGGAGACGTGGAATAGGCTATGAGGAAATATTGGATTCTTACAGGGGCAGCGGTTTTTTTAATCATGCTGTCAGGCTGCGGTGAAAAACCCACACCGGGCTTTCCCGGCAAATACGAGGTCGAGGGTTTCGAATACTTCTCCATCCTCAACGTTTCCAAGACCGGCGAGGGCTGCTATCTGGCGTGGCAGTTTGCCGAAGATCCCGAGGTGTATGGGATTGGGGTTGAGCTTGACAGCGTGCTCGTGGTGGTGCAGGCCTCCGACCCGGTCAAGATAATGGCGTACGAATCATTATTGAACGGCAGGGACCTTTCCGCGATCTGGGTCACCCAGGACATGGAAGGCCTCAAGTTCGAGCGCACCGAGGATACCAGGCGGTTAAAACACTCAAAGCCCGACCTGACAGGAACTTATATCCTGCAAGGCACCACCCCGGACGGTGAGGCCTACCAGGGCACGCTGACCCTGACCCGGACAAAATTCACCCACGTAGCCCACTGGGAAATTGAAGGCCGCGACCCCTTCTACGGCATAAGTTTCACAGTTGATTCACTTGCAATCATGGGCTACGGCTCATCTGATGAAGTCGGGGTAGGCATCTACAAGATTGGTGGGGACAAACTGGAGGGCTACACTGTAACTGCCGATCCTGCTGAACTTAACAAGAAACCTGACCTCAAAAAGGGCAAGGCCACCGCTACCTTGGTTTCTCGACCCGAACCCGAAGAAGCGGCCGAGACAGAAAAGCCATATAACGGAGTTAAGTGACTTAGGCCGGTCGAAAGGCCGGCCTCCCCTTTTTTCTTCGTCATTGCCGACGTCCGAAATATACCCCAAATAAGGTGGTCAAAAGATACCCAAAAGCTGGTCAAAAGATGGTCAAAAGGTGGTCAAAAGGTGGACAGAATCGCGGGGTCCCCGCAAAGCTACGAAGTAGATTTGTGGGGCAGAAAAAGGTGGTCAGAAGTTGGACAAATACCGACACAGTCGCGCAATGCACACGAAGTGACGACGCTTGCGGAGCAAAATTTAAATTGCAAAATGCAAATTGATTTCCCTCACCCCCAGCCCCTCTGCCCCATTATAGTCATTGCGAGGAGCAGCCGCGACGAAGCAATCTCATACTCACCACATACCTTAGAGATTGCTCCCTTCGGTCACTCGCAATGACAGGTGGCGCTTTTACCCACTAACCCCCAACTTAACTTTAGTTGACAACCCGCCCACACCTGCCTATTATGGGGCATGAGTAACGGGAGAAGGGAGGTTAGCGATTTGCGTTAACTAGAGCACCCCACTTAAGAGCAGAATGCCACTTTTCTTGATTCCTTAGATTAAAGTAAGACTGGGGTATTGGCAAATCGAAATTTGCATGAAATTCCAACTGTGAAATTGGAATAGGTACAACATAAGGCACAACATGCCCAAGACGAATCGCATGGATTTTAGTTGTCCCCTTACTGTACTCTTTAAATTCTTCAAAAGTACAACCTAATTCAACGTGCCACTTTTCCCAAATGCTTTCTGGTGTATCAGTAATAATATTCTCAACCGTTACTTCACCGACTAAAGATCTAACCGGATCCGTTGAATAAATGACAGCTTTGGCCCCTCTCCATTTTTCAGAAAACCTCCTTCGTAATTCGATACGTTTTTCCCCTTTGATAATCTCATGTGCAAATTTGGGACGAATACTCATTAGTAAATCAAGATCACCCAGTCTTCCATTCAAGGTGAAGTTCTCGAAACCTTCTGATATTTTCTTACGCATATTATTCCATACAACTGCGAATGGAGCGCTACAGGCAAATTCAGGATCATCGTTAAACAATAATCCCATTTTATTTTTACGCTGACGATATTGTACTTCAGCTAAACCTTGAAATTCAAAACCGTACTCACGGAGGAAAACACCCATATCGCCTTCCCAGAGATGGGAGGGTAAGGTGAAATGTATATCTTTTACCTGATAAGTTCTCATCTCTGCAATAACTAATTTGATTAGAAGCTCCCCCAAACCCATATCCTGATATTCCCGCCGCACACGCATGTTGCATAATTTTGCATCGGTACCATGACGCATGACTGCCACAGCCGCTGGGAACCCTTCATCGTAAAGAACTAGTGCCGACCGCCAACTTCGTGTCTTTAATTCAGGTAGAACCTTACGTGCCAACCATCTATCGATGCCTGGGTATAAATCTTCGGATTCCTCAATCAATTCCCTGAAGTGCTTCACCTTTTCACCTTCAGACAAAGGGCTCTTCCCCCCAAACCGAACAACCTCAATATTACGTTTCTTCTTTTTTGTCACCTGAATTAATTCAAGCTGCGCCATTATTTCCAATCCTCAAAGTATTTAGATAGTTGCAACTCTTGAGCATCATACTTCGTTTTCGGTCCATTGTCAACTTCAGTTTCCGATGACATTTGGAAAAATTCAAGAGCAGCTAAAGCTTCCCCATGTCTGAGGCATGTGTCAAAATTATGACCGCGGACTTCAAATATAAGCGGAGTACCTTTTTCATCATTTCTATTCCGCCCAAAACAGGGATGCGCAAAACCTGCATAGTGAATACGGAGTTCTCCCAATTCTTCTTTTACTGCCTCACAACCAACACAGACATGCCTTGGAAGATAAAGCCTTTCACACGATCTAAGGATATAGAAAC
>JAUVJT010000103.1 GCA_030592225.1 Candidatus Stahliibacteriota bacterium
AATATGCTCGTCTTGCGGGAAAGAGTTTTTTGTTGAGGGAGAATAAGAAGATGGAAAGGAAAGAGCTAATATCCTTACTTGAATTTGCACAGTGGCGGTTCGCAAAGACCATGCCTCAGTTTCCACACGACTATACGTTGAGGAAGACGTGGCCGAGCGAGAGACAGTTTGAGGATGTGGTTACCGCGATAAGAGAGTTTGGCAAGCCGCGTAGATGGTTCAGAAATACCTACGTCACTTTTTACGCAGAGGAATATATGTACTGGACGATGGGAGCAACAATCAAAGAAACAATCTTGATTAACAGAGCGTTGCGATGAAGCGTTATCATTCAGCTTTGTCAACAGGGGATGTGTCGGCACCTGCGATGGAGCGGACGGAAGAAGAATCCATTCCTGGTTTTTCTCTGTGCGCTCCGTGAACTCTGTGGTTTAATTTTTCCTTACGCTAAAGGGCGACGCAGGCGTCGCCCCTACATCAACGGTATCCGGAAAATCACCTCGCCGCCGACTCTCAAGAGATTCTCGTTTGCATCGGTTGCGCCGAACTTTTCTCTATCCTCCGAAAAGATAAGATCATAGTCAACGCCAAGTCTGAATCCCAGGAACTCGGTTGGCCATATGCGCAGGCCCCCGCCGATGCCTATTCCAAAGCTTGCTGCGGCAAGCTCATTGATGGTGGTATCTGCATCCTGCACTATCATATATTCGTAAAGGTCACCGTCCGCATCAAGCTGCTGCCAGGAGTAGAGTCCTGCACACCCGCGCACGTAGGGGTCAACCCATTTCCAGCCCGGTGACCAGGAGTTGGTGAGTTGGAATACGTGATGGATGAACTGAGGATGCAACGTTGGAGGGAAGGAGTCGAACTCGAATAAAATTGGATGGAGATTGGCGGAGACATCCGAGTAGTAGTAGCGCAGTCCGTAGTCGAAGCCTTTCCAGACCTCAACCTCGACCGCGCCGCCGAAGTTGTAGCCGAAATCCGAGGACTCTATCTCCTCGCCTACAGCCCACACCGCGCCGCCTGCAGGTGCGAATTTAAGGGCCATGCCGAAAATCGGGGACGTTCCCATCAGTCCCGCAATTACCATGCTCGCAAGCAATCTGGTTCTCATATTATTTCCTCCACGGGTAAAACCAATACCCTGAAGCCTTCCTCGCTGTGGCGCACGGAAAGCTCTACGAGCAATGGTTTCAACTCTCTAAGTTTTTCTGCATCCACTTGGATAAGGTAGCGCATGAAGTGTCCCGGCCAGGTGTGGTCGTCCATCAACCGGCAGGTGCGCATCTTTCCCACGTAGCCGTCCTGCTTGACGTAGTTGTCTATCCCCGCCTCGTTAAGCACCTTGTGCAATCCTTCTTCAAGCGAGGCGTCAAAGGTGATGGCCAGGAGTTTATGTCCGGTCTTCATGCTAAACCTCCTTGTTTGCGAGCCATTCTGGTCTCGCGTCTTAATTTTCTTTTCTCCGCGCCACGTTCAAACCCGCTGTACAAGACGGGGATAAGGATAAGGGTTACCAGGGTGGAAAAAGTGAGACCGCCGATGACTGCTACCCCCAGGGGAGACCACATCTGGGATCCTTCTCCGGTTGCCAGGGCAAGCGGCATGATGCCGAAGACGGTGGTAAGGGTGGTCATAAGCACCGGACGCAGACGGCGCTCGCCCGCCTGGAGGATAGCCTCGCGCACCGATTTCCCGCGGCGGCGAAGCAGGTTGATGTAGTCTACCAGCACGATGGCGTTGTTTATTACTACCCCGACCAGAAGAGTCAATCCCACGAATCCCATAAGACCAAAGGTCGAACCGGTTATAAGGAAGGCCAGCGCTACGCCGGTTACAGCAAAGGGGATGGCAAAGATGATGATGAATGGTTCCTTGAAGCTCTCGAACTGGGCGGCCATGATAAGAAATACCAGCACGATGCCTATGAGCATGGCAAGGAAGACGGATTGAAAGGACTCTGCCTGATCCTCGGCCTGACCGGTTATTGCGGCGCGCGTACCGTAAGGAAAATCAATACCGGCGAGGAGTGTTTGAACCTGCTTGGTCGCTTCACCCAGAGGCAGTTCGTAGAGATCGGTTTCCACCTTGAGCATTCTTTCGCCTTCCTTGCGTTCGATGGACAGAGGCCCTTCATGTATCTCGAAATGGGCGATATTGGAAAGCGGGACCGAGAATCCCAGAGGGGTGGGGATTAGCATCGTCTCCAGATCAAGCTCTGTCCAGTTCGACGCATCGGCAAATCGCAGCATAACGTCCAGTTTATCGCCGTCCATATCAATCTGGGTAGCCAACTTGCCTTGGGATGCGTCATGCAGATAGGCTCCAACCTGAGCCGGGGTAAGACCGTAGGCGTAGGCGCGCTCCCTGTTGATTTTCAGCCACATCTCCGGCCGCGCCGATTCACGGCTGACGCTCACACCAACGAATCCCGGGACGTTGTTGAGGGAATCGGCAATCGCCTTGGCGAGACTATCGGTAGCGGCAAGCTCGTAGCCATATATCTCTATGGTAATAGCCGGCCCGCTGCCCACCGGGCCGAATCCCCCGGGTACAGAAAAGTAAAGCCGCTTGATGCCCGGCATGTCGGAAAATGCCTGATTAAGCATCCTCGCCGCCTCCTCGTTAGGCATCCTGGCATTCTCGGTAAACAGCACCGTTATTTCACCGGTGGCGTCGGTTTCTACCGTGCCTGAAAAACCAGACATCCCTGAACCGGATGTGCCGGCCTCAGTAAGTACCACGTCAACGTCGGGTACGATACTCCGGATAGAATCGCCGATTACCCGGGTGACGCTGTCAGTAACCTCAAACCGGGTTCCTACAGGCATCTCAAGCCGCGCTTCCACGTAGCCTGGATCAGGAGTCTGCATAAACGAAGTGGGGATTACGGTAAACAACGCCAGTCCGCCGCCGAACACCAGAATTGCCGCTACCGCCACCACCAAACGATGGGAAAGCGCCCAGTCAAGCATTTGTCGGTAGAAGCGCGCCAGGCCTTCAAGCCCTCGGGGAATCTGCTGCAGGATGGGGGTTTTGTTTTTCCTGGTTTTTTTCTTCGTTTTCCTGAGGAATCGGGAAGCCAGCATGGGGGTAAGGGTCATTGCGGTAAATAGTGAAACGAACAGGATGATGAGAACCGTTATAGCCAGTTCGTTGAAGAAAATCCCCACAAATCCCTGGATTAGCAGGAAGGGAAGGAAAATAGCCACCGTGGTAAGGGTGGATGCCAGTACCGCCTGGGAAACCTCCGAGACCCCGAACCGGGCGGCTGTTTTGGCGTCGCGCCCCCGTTCCCGTTGTCGAAAGACGTTTTCAAGCACCACGATGCCGTTATCCACCACCATGCCGATGGTAATGGCCAGACCGGAAAGGGAAATCATATTGATGGTGCCGTCAGCAAGATAAAGGTAGACAAAGGCGCCTATCAGGGAGACCGGAATGGTCACTGCCGTAATCCAGGCCGCCGAGAAGTTGCCCAGAAGCAGGAAGGAGATGATTATCACCAGTATTCCGGCCACGATAAGGGTGCGGGCAAGATTGCCGATGGAGGCCGTGACCAGCTTCGAGGAATCGTAGATGACTGTGATTTCCACCTCAGGATGGACCTGGCGTATTTCATCCAGCACTTTCTCGATATTGCGCGCCACGTTGACGGTGTTGGACCCGGAGCGTTTCTGAATCCCGAAGTACACCACGTCTTCTCCATCCAGCCGGATGGAGTGATCTGCCGGAATGAAACGCTCCTCAACCGCAGCTATGTCTCCCAGCCGGACTACCTGTCCGACTTGGACTCCCACAGGTACCCCTTCAATCTCCCGCACCGATTTGAACTCGGCAGGTACACGCAGGATAAGGTTCTGCCTGCCTCTCTTTACGTCGCCTACAGGAAAGTTGATGTTGGATGCCGCAAGCGAGCGAGCTATTCCATCGATGGTGAGTCCGGACAGCTCGAATTTGGATCGCTCAATCGTTACCGTCACCTCTCGGTGTTTGCCGCTGGACATCACCATGATGTTGCCCACCCCGGAGGCGCGCTTCATCTGGGGGGCGAACTTATTTTCTACCAGCCGCTGCAGATCAATTCGCTCGTCCTTGGAAGTAACCACCGCCCATATCACCGGAGCCATGGTGGCGTCAAATTTCCACAGCACCGGGTCCTCGGCGCCTTCCGGGAAGAATGGAACGGTGCGGTCAAGCATCTCCCTTATCTCAGTGGTGGCCGCGTCCAGATCCTTGCCGAACTCGAATTCCACGTAAACAATCGAGACTCCTTCCTGGGACAGGGAGCGGATTTTTTTGACGTCGGGAACGTTGGAAAGCGCCTCCTCCAGGGGCTCGGAGATGTTGCGTTCCGCGTCCTGGGCAGACGCTCCAATGTAGGGGGTAACTATGGTGACGACGGGGTAAGTTACGTCGGGGTAGAGATCTACCGGCAGGCGGGAAAGTGAAATGCCGCCGAAAATCATTATTATTGCGAAGACGACGAAGGTAAGAACCGGTCGCTTGATAGCGAACTTAGTCATTCGATTCCTCCGCCGGGGTATAGGTATCCTTGACGCTTACCCTGCCGCCTTCCTCAGCCACCCGCTGACCAACATAAAGCACTGCGTCGTCTATCGCCAGACCGGAGAGTATCTCGATATATTCCCCGTCATCCAGACCAACCCCTACGTCGCGTTTGACTGCAGTACTGTCCTCGGCGAGCACGTAGCAGAACTTGCCGTCCAGCCCCAGCACGCAGTCCACCGGCAGGGCCAGGTCGGCTTTCTTCGAGGCCACAACCACGTTTATTTCGGCGTGCATGCCCGGGGTGAGCTTGCCCGAAGGATTGGATAGCGTGGCCTCGGCCTGGGCCGCGCCGGAGCGGGAGTCCACAAACCGGGACACGCGCGACAGGGTAGCGGTGGCGCTATAGTCTATTGTGGGTACGTAAAGGTCGGCCTTACTGCCTTGCTTTACGCTGTTGATGTACTTTTCCGGTACGTTGAACGCCAGCTTGAGTCGGGAGGTCTCAGATATCCTTCCGATGGGCATCTGGGGAGCAACCATCTCACCTGGACTAAGTCCCATGGAGAAGAAGCGGCCGGATATAGGCGCTTCAACAGGAACAGGTTCGTACTCAACACCTGGTATGTCGCGGTCAATCGTGGCCACCGTGGCTCCTTTGGAGACGTAGGAACCCTCACTGCGGGTATAACCTATAAGCTTTCCGGGAAGGGTGGGGTGGACCATCACCTCGCGCGATCCCTTTAGCGAACCTGAAAATCGCACGGTGCGCTGGATGATTTTGGGGGCGGGATAAGTTACTATCACTGAGGTTGCCGGTTTTTCCTCAATCCGCGCCGGTTCCTTTTTGCATCCAGCCACAGGTATCAACACCAGCGCCGAGATTATTACTGCAATTGCAGATTTAACTATCCGCTTCAATCCAAACTTCATCTCAAATCCTCCTTGCCAGCGTTGTTGGCAGGTGTCTTAAACTCTCGTAACGTCTCGGCATCCCACAACCATGCGGCGGCGTTGAGTTTCTCCCCAGCCAGAATCAACTGGTAGAGTGCGGCCAGCCGGGACAGATCCACCTGGGTCCTGGACAATTGGATGCTCTGGTAGTCCAGGGAACTTATCACTCCCATCCGGTACTGCTCTTCAGCCATCGAAGCAAGCTCGGCCATCTGCGTACCCAGGGTCTGCTGAACCAGAAGTTGCTCGTTAGCTTCCACCCATGATGCGTGCGCCTGCCGAACCTGGAGATCTATCCCATCGGCGGCCTGACTGCGGGTGTAGACAAGCTTCTTTGCCTGAATGTCTGCCACTCGTGCTTCGGATAAACCCTTGCCTCCGTCATATAGCGGCCATTCGAGAGCCAGGGTGGCGGCCATGGATGAACCCCAACCTTCGGCTTGCTGGTAGGGATTCTGCCAGCTCGGCGATGCAACAAATATCAGCGAGGGTGAGTATGCGGAGCGGGAAAGAGAGCGTGAGAGACCAACAATCTGCTCTGCCCGATCAAGGGCGGAGATCTCCGGCCTTTGCGCCAACGCCCGAGAAACCAGCGAGTCCGCGGACATCTTTTCGTATTCTATCGCCAGCTCTCCCTGTGCTTTTACCGGGGTGGAAACCGACTGGCCTATCACCACGTTCAGAAACTGCTGAGCCTGTAGCGCCGCATTCTCCGCTTGCACCAGCGCGGCCCGCGCCTGGGAGACCGCCACCTCGTCGGCCTTGAGATCGAGAGGCGAGGCGTAGCCTACCTTCCATCGGGCACGGGTCTCCTGGAGCCGATCGGATGCACGCGCCAGGTCGGCAGCCGCTATTTTCTTTGCCTCTTCGGCAAGCATCAGTCCGTAGAACGCGGCGGTCACCTGGACGTGCAGTTCCGCACGGGTCATCATCGCATCTTCCTCGGCAGCGTCCACTCCCAACTCGACCATCTGGACGGCCCAGGCGCGTTTACCGCCCAGAAACAGTGGTACGGTTATCGAGAATCCGGCAGAGTAGTTGTCAGCGGCGCCCATGGGAACTTCAAACTCCACCCCGGGCATGACCTCAAAATTCATTACGGGCACGGTATTCAACCGGGTGTAGGAGCCTGAAAATTTTACCTGTGGCGAGAATCCGGCACGAGTCTGAATGAGTTGCTCTTCGGCTTCATCTATCCCCAGGTCGGCAACTCTCAGCCCCGGGTTTTCCCGAAACGCTGCCCGAAGCGCCTCGTCATAGGTGATGGCTTGCGCACTGCCCACAGTCAGAATCAGGCAAATGAGGTATTTCAAATGCTTCATTCAATCTCCTTTAGGGGAATTTTTGAACCACTAAGAACACAAAGAGCACAAAGATGGGGAATAAGTCGAGTCAAAACTTTTCCTTTGTATCTATCGTGATCGTTGTGGTTCAACATTTCCGCAAGATTAGAGGATGATTCTCTTAATTCCATTCTTCAGCAACCTGGAGTTAAAGTTTATGATGAACCCCAACCTTATTCCGGTTAAACGCAGGTAGGTCAGAAGTTGCGCCTCGTGAATAGGCAGTATCTTGCCTGCGGATTTTATCTCGATTATGATACTTTCCTCGACGATAATATCTGCCCGAAATGCACAATCAATGTTGATTTTCTTGTATTGCACTGGAACTGGATGTTCAAGGGTGAATTTGATATTGTGCCTCGCTAATTCGTAAGCCAGGCACTGCTGGTAGACGGATTCGAGCAAACCAGGTCCCAGCCCTCGGTGAACCTCTATCGCCGCTCCGATGACTCTGTTAGAAAGTTCATCAACCACCTTCATATCCATAGTTTTTCCCCTTTGTGTCCTTTATGAGCTTTGTGGTTTATCCTTCTCATCAGAACCCTCACTGATGTTATTTGAACCCTAAGAGCACAAAGATAACGGAGGGGAGAGGAGAACCATTACGTGGGTTCAATAATGAAGTGCAACACCTTGGAAAACGAGAGGGATTTCGTTATCCTAAGGATGTATGTACAAGGAATACCATCATTTGAGTTTGAAGGAGCGGGAGGGTATAGATATGATGCGT
>JAUVJT010000204.1 GCA_030592225.1 Candidatus Stahliibacteriota bacterium
ACAACTCATAAAGGCTTCAGGGTTAAATCAAACAAACCCCTTGACATTCCCTCTTCTCGTGTACATACTTAATAGATGAGACGAATAGTATTTGCGGTAATGATACCGGCACTGGCTTTAGCGGGTTGGATTCGTACTTACGAGATCAATGAGCTTTCTATTGGACGCTCAGTGCGACAGACCAATGACGGCGGCTACGTAATAGCCGGTCAAAGCGGGGATGAAAATCAATGTGACCTTTTGTTGATTAAAACCGATTCCCTGGGCGACACCCTGTGGACAAGGTTGTACGGTGGAAGCGGCAGCGACGTAGCGAGTTGCATTCAAATAACCGCTGACGGAGGTTACATCATAACCGGTCATTACGGAGGCGATCTTTGGCTGCTGAAAACGAATTCAGCAGGAGACACGGTGTGGAGCCGTATCTATGGAGGGAGTTACTATAGCACGGGCTGTTGGGTGGAACAAACAAAAGACGGTGGTTATATCGTAACCGGGAATTACATCAGTGCTTATCTATGGCTGTTAAAAACCGACGAAGAAGGCTATATCGAGTGGCAAGATACTCTAAATGAGGGGCCTAATGAAATCGGTCGCTGTATCCAGCAGACCACTGACGGAGGCTATATCGTTACAGGTTCGTGGGGTGCTTATCTTTTACTACTTAAAACTAATGCCGATGGGGATACGGTATGGATGCGAACCGACTGTCCGGAAGATAGAGGGTATTGCGTGAGGCAAACCAGTGACGGGGGGTACATTGTGGTAGGGTATAGAGGGTCTGTGTGGAGCGATATCCGGTTGTTGAAGTTCAACGCTGATGGTGATACTTTGTGGACGAGAACTTACGGAGGAGGTGAGGATGACGAAGCCTACGAGGTTCAGCAAACAACGGACGGCGGCTACATAATAGTTGGTGAAACGCGTTCGTTCGGAGCCGGGAACTACGACGCCTGGTTGTTAAAAACCGATTCATTGGGCGATACCCTGTGGACACAAACCTATGGGGAAGATCATGCTGATGAAGCCTACTCCTGTCAGCAAACCTCTGATAATGGTTACATTATTACAGGTGTTACAGGTTCTTTCGGTGTTTTCTTCGGGGGCGTTCTGCTAATCAAGACCGATTCGTTGGGTTTTGTTGGGGTTGAAGAGCCGCCCGTACAAGTCAAGTCAAATTGGAAGGTTATCTCCCCCATCGGCCCGCAAATCATCCTGCGCTATGCTAACCGGCCACAGGGCTTTGCCGCCTCAATCTTCGACGCAACGGGAAAAAAGGTTGACGAGTTGCACTCATCTGAGCAGTCGGGTACAATCACCTGGGGTGAGTGTTACGGGTGTTACGGGACGGGGGTCTATTTTATCAGGGAGGTATCCGGCACTACAAGCACGACACGCAAGGTGATTCTGATACACTAGCTTAGTCTTTCGGAGTTCCCGGCAGACGGTTGGTCTTGATTTAGCATGCAATTGGTTTATAATCACCCCATGAAAAGAATTCTGGTAACGGGCGGAGCCGGGTTTATTGGAAGTCATGTGGCAGAGCTATTTATCAAACAGGGACATGCCGTTGCCGTGCTTGACAATCTCTCGTCAGGCAAGCGGGAAAACATTCCGCAGGACGCGGAGTTCTATCACGTTGACATCACCGATAAGGAAGGACTACAGAAAGTCTTTGCCGAATTTAAGCCCCAGGTGCTGAACCATCATGCGGCGCAGATATCGGTAAACCGGTCGGTGCGCGAGCCGCACTTCGACGCCGAACAGAATATTTTGGGAACCATCAATCTGCTGGAAGCTTCGGCAAGACATGGCGTTGAGCGCTTCATCTTCGCCTCCACCGGCGGAGCGCTGTACGGCGACGCTCCAACCATTCCATCCAGCGAGGACACGCCGGTTGTCCCGCTTGCACCTTACGGTATTGCCAAGGCCTCTGCAGAGCATTACATCCGGTTCTTTTCAGCAGAACACGGGATGGACGCGGTGGTGCTGCGTTACGCCAACGTGTACGGCCCGCGTCAGGACCCTCATGGCGAGGCAGGCGTGGTGGCGATATTCTCACTTAAAGCTCTTGCCGACGAGGAATGCGTAATCTACGGAACCGGCAAGCAGACCCGTGATTTTGTTTACGTCAAGGACGTGGCCCGGGCAAGCCTGCTGGCTCTGGAAGGTAAACCCGGCACCTACAACGTAGGCACGGGGACCGAAACCAGTATCAACGGATTGTTTGCAGAGTTTGCCGCTCTTAACGATTCTCTGAAGGTTTCGCACCATGACGCCCGGGCAGGCGAGGTTTTTCGCTCCGTACTGAATGCGGGCAGGGCAAATGCCAATCTGGGCTGGCAGGCGCAGATTAGTTTGTCTGACGGCATCGGTGAAACCTACCAATGGTTCAAATCTCAGGGAAGTTAGATGATTTTTGACCTTCACATCCGCAACGCCTCGCAAATAGTCACCATGGAAGGCGACGGCCTAGGAGTAATAGAAGGTGGAGATATCATCATACACGATGGGAAGATATCCCAGGTATGCGGCGCGGATAAGAAAGGCTGCAACGCGGAACAGGTACTGGACGCCGCCGGCAAGGTGGTGATGCCCGGCTTCATAGATTGCCACACCCATCTGGTATTTGGGGGATCGAGGGCCCAGGAATTTGCCCGACGGATGGAAGGCGAGGGCTACGCCGATATTGCCCGGGAAGGCGGCGGGATACTTTCAACGGTGAAAGCGACCCGGCACGCCACGTTCGAGGAACTCTATGACCGGGCGGCAGCATGGCTGCGCCTGATGCTGCACTGGGGCACCACCACGGTGGAGATAAAGTCAGGGTATGGGCTTACCCTTGCCGATGAACTCAAACAACTTTCCGTGATTCGCAGTCTGGCCCAGGAGGTTCCGCAGACGTTGGTTCCGACTTTTCTCGGAGCCCACGCCGTGCCGCCGGAGATGAAGCGTGAAGAATACGTTAAGGAGGTGATCAATCTCATGCTGCCCGAGGTGGCCGGGAAAGGCCTGGCAGAGTTTGTTGACGTGTTCTGCGATTCCATAGCATTTACTAATGCGGAGACGCGCAGGATTCTTACCAAGGCCAGGGAATTGGGTATGGGAATCAAGCTTCACGCAGACGAGATAGCCGATACCGGTGGCGCAAAGCTGGCCGCCGAGCTGGGAGCGATATCTGCAGAACATCTGGTAAAGGCCAGCGAGGAGGGTCTGCGAGCAATGGCACAGGCTGGAGTAGTACCCGTGCTTCTTCCGGCAACAACGTTCTTTTTAAGGGAAGAAGCAAGACCAAATGTTAAACTGATGAGGGAGTTGGGTATGCCCATGGCCGTAGCCACCGATTTTAACCCGGGTTCGTCTACCGTTTACGCCCTGCCGTTTGCCGCCGCGTGCGGTGCGCTGCTGGACGGGTTAACTCTTCCGGAAGCACTCAGGGGAATAACCATCAACGCGGCACGCGCCATCGGGATGCACGATAAGGTGGGATCGATCAAACCCGGCAAGTACGCCGATTTACTGCTTCTGGATGCCGATTCATGGGAAGAACTGGTATACCTGTTTAACCACAATTCAATACACACCGTAATCAAAAACGGCGAGGTGGTCTGTGGCGTCTGATGACGTTCGCAAGACACTGAGCGCCGCCTTAAAAGAAGGCCGCCTGGAAGACGCAGGCACACAAATCCAGCGGGAACTGGCTCGGACACCCGATTCAGAGGAACTGGCCTATTTCCAGGGCGCCCTCCTTCTGGCGCAAGGGGAAAAAGAGA
>JAUVJT010000182.1 GCA_030592225.1 Candidatus Stahliibacteriota bacterium
GCCTTGGTGAGAGCGCCTGCCGCAATGAGGATAAACGAGGCTATCGCAAGGGGATCGACAAGCTTGAAACGAGGTATGGCGGGGTAGTAGGACATTTGCCCGGGAGCAACCCCGAGTTGTTTGGTGTAGATGATAAAAACAAGCAAGCCGAACATGAGCAGAAAATCGGCCACGCCATTGAGCAGGAACATCTTGCGAGCCGCTTTTTCCACGTCTCCCCTGCCGTAGAACAGAAGTCCATACACAGTAAACAGCAAGATTCCCCAAAAGAAGTAAAGAACAAGCACAGAACCGGCAAGTAGTGCGCCGTTGGCAGCGCCGTAAGTGAGGAGAGCGAAAGCGAAGAACTTCCAGTCGTCTCGCGGCCCGCCCTTGAAACGGAAGCTGTACAGGAAGATAAGAAGAGCGAACCCGGAAACGAGCAAGATAACCACTGCGGAAAGACCGTCGAGAGTCAATGAGTTCGAGACCCCGAATATCTCCGGTAATGCAATCGAGAAGGAAGCCCCGGCAAGCTTGTCAAGAAAGAATCTTAGCGCGAAATAACCGGTTCCCAAAGCCGCTGCGATAGACACGTAGCGGCGGATAGGTCGAATGGCATACGCCAGCACCGCCCCTACCAGGGGGATAAGTATCAGCAATGTCATTGGCTGCAATAGAAACTCCATCTTATCCTCCTGCTCCAATATAGGCAATCAGCGGTTTTAGCGCAAAACTTACCCCCAGAAGGGAAAGCGATATCACAAATACGAGAATGGATAAATAGATCGGCTGAGGTATCCTGGGTTCGGGTTTGCTACCCATAAGAAAGACGGATGAAAAGAGCCTGAGCATGTAAAGCAAGGTGAATATTGCTGCAAGCATAAATCCCGCTCCTATGAGCACCCTGCCGCTCGATATGATTCCGTAGATAACGTCTATCTTGGCAAAAAAACCTAAAAGCGGAGGCAGGCCTATGACAGAAAGGCTGGCAATGATAACACCGGTGAAGATAATGGGGAAGCTGGCAACCAGACGCCCTTTATGCCTGATGTCCCTGTTGCCCATCTCTCGCTCCACTGCTCCATATCCCATAAGCAGGGCGGCTTTACCCAATCCATGGGCGATTATGAACAAAATCGCGCCAATCATACCCAGTTCAGGCGATATGGCAAAACCGGCAAGCACAAACGCAAGCTGGCTAACGGTCGAATAACCCAGAATCCTGCGGTAATCGTTCACCACCAGGGCCGTACCGCCGGCCACGATGCACGTGCCGAGAGCTATCCACAATAACGAAAGGTCCCAAATCCAGGAAATCACAAAAGTTCCCACAAAAACCTTCATGAATACAATAAGCCCGAAGTTCTCAACTATTCCAGCCAGCAGGGCCACCACGGGCGTGGGAGCCGCCGCATATGCCGCCGGTACCCAGATGTATAGAGGAATCACCGCGGACTTTGCGAATATACCGCAGAGTATAAAGATACCGGCCAGCACCGGAAGGGGCTGACCTGCCATATCTCCCAGGTTCAGTGAACCGTAGTGGGAGGCCAGAAGAAGAAATCCAACCAGCATCAAGGCAGAGCCGACGAAGTTAATAAGTATGGTTCTTGCGGCAATTGATATCTTCTCCTTGGTTCTATCGAATCCAATAAGCCGCCAGGTGGTTACTGCCGCTATCTCCCAGAACAGATAGATGAACACGAGATCTTCGGTAAACAGCAAGCCCAGTGCAGAACCCAACATGAAAAGCATAAGGGAGTAATATTCCGTATCGGCCTCTTCATCCTTGCGGAAATATCCAAAGGAATACAGTATTATTATAAAGAAAAGAAAAACGAAGGCCGCAGCAATAATCAGGCCTACCGGTGTGGTGAAAAACTGGGGAAGCTTATCAGACCCCAGGATATTCCATAATCTGAAACCGGCCTGGCTGGAACCCATGAAATTTACGACCAGAAGCAATCCCGTAACCAGCACAGTCAGTAGAGTGAATATCCAGCGCAATAACCGCAGGTATCGCCCCGGAAAGATTACCAGCAGACCGCCGATAAAGGGAACCGCTATGAGCATAAGAAGGGGAATGTTCATGATCCGCCTCCCATGCGTACCGTCTTTTCTTGGGAGAGTTTTACCATATCGTCCCACGTGTAAAGAAACTTGCCCCTGGTATCGAAAGCGGCGATTCGTTCGGTGCAGCAGTAACAAGGATCAACCGCGGCCAGGGTTATGGCGGCATCGGCCACCGAACCGCCGAGCACCGCGACTTCGTTGGATTTGATGTTCATAAAACTGGGGGCTCGAATCTTGTAGCGTTCGGGATACATCGAACCGTTGCCCTTAACGTAGTGGATAACCTCGCCGCGAGGCGCCTCGTAGCGCCCTATGCCTTCTCCATCGGGTGGATGCTCCATCTTGGCGTCAATATCGCCTTCCGGCAGACCTTTGAGTTTCCCAAGACATTGACGGATAATCTTGGTAGACTCTAAACATTCAAGCAGACGCACCTTGGCCTTGGCAAACACGTCGCCCTCGGGAAAAACTATCTCTTCCCACTCAATCCAGTCGTAAGCGGCGTGGGGATCATCCTTGCGAACGTCAATAACGATACCTGAGGCGCGGCCGGTAGGGCCTTCAGCGCTGTACTCTATGGCCTTCTCCTTGGTGAGAATGCCGACACCTTCAACGCGTTTGTGAAACACCGGATCGTCAAGCACCGCCTTGGTAAGCATCCAAAGCTTTTTATCCAATTCGTCCAATACCTGCATGAGGGGCGGTATCATGGCCGGTTCAATGTCGCGGCGCACCCCGCCCGGCTTGAACATAGCGTAGTGGTTGCGGTTTCCGGTAATCATCTCGCACATCTCCAGCACAGGCTCGCGGTACTTCCATGCCCACATCCAGACGGTGTTGTAGCCAAGGAAGTGTCCGGCAAGCCCCACCCACAACAGATGGGAATGAATGCGCTCAAGCTCGCCGATGATGGAACGAATGTAGGAAGCGCGCCTGGGAACCTCTATGCCTGCCGCATCCTCCATGGCCAGAACCGCGGCAAAGGGGTGGGAAGTGGAACAAATACCGCAGATTCGTTCGACAACAAAAGGAATCTGGTCATAGGTCTTGTTCTCGCAGATCTTCTCGTGGCCGCGATGCATGTAGCCCAGTTGAATGTCGAGGCCAACCACCTTTTCGCCTTCCACCGTTAATTTGAAATACTCGGCCTCTTCCTGCAAGGGATGAAACGGCCCTATGGGGATTACCCTGCGTTTGAGTTCAGCCAAAGGATCTCCTGTACGGGTGATAACCTTCGGGGGAATCATCCGGAAGCAAGAGATGCCGGGTATCGTCCAAGCCGCGGAATTCAATGCCGAGCATCTCGTGCATCTCGCGCTCTATCCACTCAAAACCCCGTCCGAGAAGAACGGTAAGCGAATCCACCTGGGGATCGTCGTGGGGTATGGTAACCCGCACGTTTATCATGAGTCCTATGTAATCCAGGGAGAAATGATATAGGATAGTAAAGCCCCGTGGGGTATCTGCTCCGGTAGCGATTGAGAATCGGCAGCCGAGTGCATTGAAGCAAAAGTCGGCAACCCCTACCACGTCCTCAGCTTCTATCTCCCAGTACCAGCGACGCTTACGTAATTTATTGAGTTCCCCTTTCGAGTAGAAAGCAAGGCACCTTTTCTCTATCTTCTTGAACTCGGCATCACTATCCCGGTTTGGGGATACGCCCTTGCCCGGCACATAAGCGCCGTCTTTTTCGAGGTTCTGGTGTATTTTGACGTTATCAGCCATCATAGATCCTTAAGTTTCTTAAGCTTTTCAACTGCCCGCACAACGCCCAGAATCATCCCCTCAGGCTTTGGCGGACAACCGCCAATGTAGACGTCAACCGGGATGTGCTTATCCAGTGGACCGGCATAGTTATAGGAATCCTCAAACAGGGTTCCGCCAATCGCGCATGAACCAAACGCCGCAACCACGCAGGGCTTGGGGGTTTCAGCGTAGACACGCAAAACCCTATCAAGAACTTTTTTATTGACCATACCGGTAATAAGAAGTACGTCCGCATGACGCGGGGAACCGGCAAGAAGTATTCCGAACCGCTCAATGTCAAAACGCGGGGTAAGAAGATCCAGTATCTCAATATCACAGTTGTTGCACGGACTCGCGGCAACGTGATACACCCAAAGTGATTTGGTAAGTGCCGCTTTTTTTATTCCTTTAAGCATCTCGACCTCGCAGAATCTCAGAGTAAATCTTCATTCGTCCACGTTCCTCGCCAAAGCCGGAGGCGGTTTTGGTAATTTCTTTTAACATCACAACCCCGCAGC
>JAUVJT010000154.1 GCA_030592225.1 Candidatus Stahliibacteriota bacterium
CTGCTGGAAACCGGTAAGTCCAGTGCCCAGGGTCATGCCCGCAGTACCGGCGCTATTTCCAACTACCTCAGTCGTCTGACCGCAACCAGATTGTACCAAAGACTTCGCATTAAGGCATGGAAGATTCTTGGGCGTTTTCGTCCTAAATACGGCGATTACCTGCGGGGTTGGGCCCAGCGTATAGAGAGGGGAATTAAAGGAATCTATATGCTCGGCGCATTCTTCGAGAACTTCGGCTTTAACTATTTTGGCCCCGTGGATGGTCATAATCTGAAAGAGCTTATATTTTACTTCAAACGTCTCAAAGAAATTTCCGGCCCGGTGCTCGTTCACATAACTACCAGGAAAGGCCAGGGATTCAAGAAAGCCATGGATAATCCGGAGCTGTTTCACGGCATTGGTCCCTACGATCCTGCCTCGTGCACGGTCGCCACCAGCAAGACTCGGAGCTACTCAACGTTCTTCGGCTGCGCCCTTGCGGAGTTTGCAAAAAAAGACCCTCGCATCGTGGCCATTACTGCAGGCATGACCCTGGGCACTGGACTTACCGGTTTCCAGCAGGCGTTCCCTGATCGCTTCTTTGATTTTGGAATATCCGAAGAGCACTGCGCCACCTTTGCCGCCGGTTTGACCCTGCGCGGCATGAAGCCGGTGTACGTGGTTTACTCAACCTTTCTGCAGCGTGCGTTCGATCAGGTAATACACGACGTTGCCCTGCAAAAGCTCCCGGTGGTTTTTGCAATAGACCGCGGCGGCGTGGTGGGCGCTGACGGCCCCACCCATCACGGCGTGTTCGACCTTTCCTTTCTCAGGATGATCCCCAATATGGTGGTTGCCGCTCCCAAAGATGAGGCTGAATTGAGAGATCTACTATACACGGCCATTAACTATGAGAAAGGGCCTTTTGCCATCCGCTACCCTCGTGCCAAGATACTGGGGGCGGCGCTGAATCCTGAACCCAGAAAGATACCTGTAGGGTCGTGGAATATCCTCAAAAAAGGCTCAAAGGTTGCAGTGCTTGCAGTGGGTACGGGTGTTCAGATGTCGACTGCCGCTCTGGAAGAACTGGGGGACAGGATGAAACCCACCCTGGTAAACGCAAGATTCATAAAACCCCTGGATGGGAAACTTCTCAAAAAGATTGTGACAACGCATTGGGGTATCGTAACGGTTGAGGAGAACGCACTTGCCGGCGGGTTCGGCTCCGCAGTGCTTGAATGGCTAGAGGCGAATGGCATCACTATTCCGGTGATTCGCATTGGTCTGCCTGATAGATTTATCGAACACGGACCCCAAAACAAACTGCTGGCACAGTGCGGAGTGAGCGCTAAAGAAATCGCCAGGGCGGTTAAGCGGGTGTGGAGAGTATGAACTTTCTTCTGGCATTTCTGATACTTACTCAAACCGGCGACCTGCGCGAATCGGAGTACGGGCTTGAGATTCGTACGGTGGTTGATTACGAAGCCGGTCTGGTTTACTACGAAGAATGGGTGGACTCCCTCTACCTGGGGATTGCAGCGGTCCAGACCATTGATGAGTATCTGGCAGACGTTGAGCAGGGGTTTTCGTTTGAGAAATTCCGCACTCACCTGCGGCAAAAGGCAGCGGCGGAAGGTACGGAAGGCGCAGAAGGTATTATTCCCGACATAAAGATACAAATGGGCAAGGAACGAACCGACGTCAAGATAAGCGGGCAGGACAAGATTTCGCTGGGGTCGTCATTTTCCAGCTATGCGAAGGATGAGACTCAAACAAAACAGGGGCCGCTTTCCGGAGTAAAGCTGGAGCAGGTGCTTGACGTTTCCGTAAAGGGCGTTATCGCCCGCAAGACTGAAGTCGTTATAGACCATAGCTCCAGCGGCAACACTTTTACCGACAATAACAAAGTGCGTCTTTCCTATACCGGTGATGATGATGAAATCATCAAGAAGATTGAAGCGGGTGATGTATCGTTGAATTTACCTTCACGCCAGCCGCTTCCCGCCCACCAGGGGCTTTTCGGCATCAACACCCAGGTCAAGCTTGGACCCGTGGATATTTACGCGGTGGCTTCCCGGGAGCAAACCAAGGCGGGTTCCAGGGAATTTACGGGCAACTCACAGGTTCAGCACGGCATTCTTGAGGATCGAGATTTTATCCAGCGCAAATATTTTTCCATCTTTCACGAAGGTATTCCAGATTCTGTTTTGGGTAAAATTACTGATGAAGACATTGAAAAATATCTCCAGATTTACAAACACGACGGTTCTAACCCCAAAGAAACCAGAACGGTATTTGATAGTTCCACAGCATGGACTTACCCCAACGATACCGACCGCACCGATAATGAAGTTGAAAGGGACATGACTTTTATCCTGCAAAGTGGTCAGGGGGTTGACTACACCCTCAGGAAATACAAGAGAGAGGATGGAGAGTGGGTTTGGGTTATAGAACTTAAGCGTACTCTTGGCTCCAATGACGTGCTTGCCGTGGCCTGTAGTACTGCAGCGGGAATTACTCTCGGCAGGGTGGACAGGATTCCGAATCCGGACACGAGCAAAGCCGACAGCATTGTAGCAAACTTACTGCTGGTTTGGCCGGACAACCCTGAACCCACCAGCGTATGCTGGAAGAACATGTGGCGGAATCACTATCCGTTATCCGGACAGCTTGGGGTAAGCCAGATTGACGTATGGGTTTATTATCTGGATGAGGCAGGAAAAAAGATATATGAAAACGCAGAAGGAAAAAAGCTCTCCGAGGTTCTTGGCCTTACTGATGGAAACACCAGCAAGCACGACCTTGATTCCGATAACGAAAAGCGGCTGGGGGAATTGATATTTAAAGAACGAAAGCCCTTTCACCATTCAGTGATTGGAGATACCTCGGTTGATACAATATATGAGGTAAAAAATCCAGGCGCACAATATGGTGGGAAGTATAAAATTGAGTACGAGTATAAATCCCTGGTAAGCTCCTACACGCTCGATCCATTTCTTGTAGAAAACAGCGTTAAGGTTTGGCTTAATGGAGATGAGCTTGATAGCGAGCAGTATACGGTAGACTATAATACCGGTACAGTGACTTTGACCAAAACAATCGCCCCGGAGGATAAGCTCAGGATCACTTTTGAAACCAAGGAGATACTTGCACTGGATCGCAAATCGCTGTTGGGGGTGCGCGCGGAAAGTGAGCTTGCCGAGGGTGTCAAACTGGGTTCCAGCTTTTTGTACCGCAAGGTGGGTTTTTCAGGCGAGGGACGACCTATGCTGGGTCTTGAGCCTTTTTCCCGCAGTATAGGAGAGGTTGACCTCTCGGTAAACCGTGATATGGGTTTCCTTACGCGGTGGATAGACAGGATGCCGTTTATTTCCACTGAGACTGCCTCCCGGTTCAATATGAATCTTAACTCGTCCGTTTCCCTTCCCAATCCCAATACGCATAAATCAGAGGCGGTGTGGCTCGAAGATTTTGAGGGCGTCAGGGAAGGGCACTCGGTGAGCCTTTCAACTCCTGCTGACTGGTACATAACCAGCCTTCCTCTTGACAGTACCGGCTTAGCCAGAAAGGATACCAGCACCTATACCAAAAACCTGCCTGAATGGACACTACATGATCTGCCGGGTGGGTATGAGGAAGTGATTTATGGTAAGGACAAGAACCCGTCAGAACAGATATCGGATGAAAGCAACGTATTCAAGATTGAATGGGACCCTGATGGTTCAGACGCGTGGGCCGGGATAATCGGTTCTACCTATGGCCGCTTGTCTCTGGATATTACCGAAGCTGAGAATCTTGAACTTATCATTAAAACGGGCAGCGCTTCGGGCAGGCTGCACTTTGAATTTGGTTCTGATATGTATGAAGATCAACTCCGGCGCAACAGCGAGGGTGAATTCGTGGGATTGGATACGCAGGAGACCGAGGACCTTGACGAAAGCAATGATTTGAACGGCGAGGAGGATACCGGACTTGACAGAGTTGACGGAGCTGATTCACTGAACGTATCAGGCGACGACGGCAACGATGACTATCAGCCAGACAAAACAAAAGATAACTACAGGCCCAATGGCACTGAGGGCAACTCGCGTTTGGACGCCGAGGATTTGTTGCGTAACGGTTGGTCGTATGAGGACGATTATTATTCGTTTACTTTTGATCTGACCGACGTTGAATTTTTTGAGGAGTACGTAGACAGCCTTGGTGCCGCGGATAATCGTACAAACTGGATAAGGCTAAGCGTACCTATTGATACCAGCCTGGCGGAGTTTGTTAAGCGCGGAGCGCCGGATAAAGATGATATCTCGATGTTCAGGATATGGTTTGAGGAAATGGAAAAGGATATAGAGATTTTGCTCTACTCCTGGGATTTTGTGGGTAATAAATGGAAATCCCCAACCGTTTTTACGACCGACACTGCCAGCGAGGTAGACACACTTATCGAGCAGGTATTTATTGATGTTATCGGTACGGAGAGTGAGCACTACGAACCTCCATTTCGTCTCGGCAACGACTATGATGGCAGCACCGAGGATGATCATTCCCTGCAGGTACGTTACGAAGAAATCGCTCCCCAACATGGGGTTAAGATATCGCGGTGGGACTATGACGCAGATGATTATCGCGGTTACCAGCGGCTTAAGATATACGTACATAACGACGGGAATGATCCCACATTTTATCTTCGTATGGGCCGCGACGCCACGAGTTACTACGAAGTGCACGGCGTCATTTCGGAAGGCGATCTGCCTTCCGGAGCAGGAGACGATCAATGGCGGGAATTTACCTTTGATCTCAAGGCTCTTGCCTGCTTAAAGGTCGAGAGCTATGAGTTCCTTCGCTACTACGATTCGCTCGATGCGGGGGTTGAGTCTTCGGCTTATCCGGGGATTAAAATTTTGGGTGTGCCGTCGTTTGCCAGCATTAAGTATTTTGAGTTGGGTTTTATTAATGAATCCGAAACCGAAGCCATAACCGGCGAGGTATGGTTTAACGACATAAGACTTCAGGGGCCTTACAAGGAGACGGGAACTAAACTTTCAGCCGATGCAAAGCTGGTGCTGGCCGATGTGGGCAGCGTGACCAGTAAGTATAGCTGGGACGACGGGAACTTTATCAATTTCACGGCGCCGCAGACCCCCAGGACAAGCGGTAAAACCCATGACGCCAGCGTGAGTGGAAATCTGAACTTTGAGAAATTCGGGCCGGACCGCCTGGGGTTCAAGCTGCCGGCAAGCTGGGGATACTACCTGACTCGAGTCCAGCCTCGCTACTCACCGGAAATCACCGATTACGCGCTTGCCGAAGATGATACGGTTTGGAGCAGGGAACGAAGCGACATCAAGACCCTTTCTTTCTCGGCTTCGCATCCCCAGTCAAAATCCAAGATTCTGA
>JAUVJT010000123.1 GCA_030592225.1 Candidatus Stahliibacteriota bacterium
GCACCGCGGGCAGGTAGCGGGGCACCACACGTTGGTAGGCAAAGGCGTGCATGAAGAAGGCGGTCAGAACAATCGTCCACGATACGAAAGCCGCACCTCGACCGTAGCCGAACGCCCCACGTTTCCACGAAAGAGTAAGGAAGACAAACGAGGTGCACCATCCCAGGGCCAGGAGCGTCTCGTAAAGACTCGCATAAGGGACGTGCCCGGTGCTGGTAAGCCGAAGATAAAGCAGGAAGGTGTGACCGAGCAGGGCGATGAAGTGGAAGGCAAATCCGATTATCTTGAGGGTTTTCTTCGCCTTTATGTTCGGCGGGCAGTAGAAAACAAACGCCAGGCCGTAAAGGGTGGAAAGTGCGGTGAGTATGGGGCGTTCCAGGCCGAAAGCGGTCAAGGGATCAAACATCACTCCACCTGTCCTTTGTCCTGGATACAAAACCCAGAATCAATCCGACGATTAACAGTCCTGCACCAATGGCTGCGATGATCCAGCTGATATCTTTCACGCAGAAGAAAGTAACGGTGGGTCTCATTCTTATTCCGTCAAAGTGCAGGGTATAGTTTTCCAGGTCAACCGAATCAGGTGCGCGCAGCCTTTTTGCCACTATAAGTTCTCCGGGAAGCATGAGTTTTATAGACACCTCGGGCACCTCAGGATTTGGCCATAGCTGGGTGCGATCTATGTGGAACTTTTCAAAAGAGATAATCAAAGGGAAGCGGGGATCGTCAATCACTCCCTGCGGCGGAAACTCGTAAGGTATGGTGTCCCCCCAGGGCAGAACCAGTCTGAACAAAAGATAAAGCGAGTCCTTGCTCATCCCGTAATCCGTAATATAGATGCGGCGGTTGCCTGTTCTTACCGGGTCATTCAAGCTTGCCGTGTCCCAGGTGAACGCCGAATCCACAAAGGTAATTACGAACGCCTTGTAGTTGTTGATTGACTGGGATTCGGGGTAGAAGGTGAGGCGGAATTTGTAAAGATGAAGCGAGTCACGGGGCTGTGATAGCAGTTGCCTGCTCTCGCCTTCGGTAAGGGTAAGGGTTTGTTTTCTGCCGAGGGTCGAACCGTATCCTGCTGCTCCCAGTATCCCCAGCATTCCAGCGAGCGCGAGAGTTAATCCCGCATATCCCAGCGCCTCATTCCAGCCGGGCTTGTGTTTCTTTCTGCTATCGCTGCCCGTTATACCCCATCCGGTTTGTTTGTGTGCTTTCCTTATGAGTTGAAGCACAAGGAAGATTAGCAGTAGGAGTGCAGGTATGCCCAGGATAGCGTAGATCACGGGAACGTGCAGCAGGGCTGGTATGAATCCGCCCAACCCTATCAAGACGCAAAACAGGAGCGAGGACAGTATGAAGACCAGGAATGTCACGGACGTTTTTTTTCTCACGGTTAGAATTTAACTGACTCTGGAGGTTTTGTCAAGTTATTGCACTTGACATTAGGTGTTTTTTGGGTATCTATAGGGAAGAGTAGATTAATCTTATGCCCAGGAGGGAATGATGCCCGTAGACGTGAAAGATCGAGGTGAGGGGAAGGGCAAGCTGCTTGCCGAGCTGAGACAGATATTGAAGGAGGCCCCGGCGCTTGCCAGGCGGGGTGAGCGGGACAAGGCCGCCCGGCTTCTTGGCAAGGGCAAGAAACTTGCGCTCCGGGCCGGATGGCTGGATGATGCCCTGTTGTTCCAGGCCTCCCTGCTTCGTCTTGAGAACAATTTCTGTGAGATTATCCGGGTACTGGTTCCCACAGTTGAGAGTTCGTCTCTTCACCTGCGAGGCTGCGCCTACGTTCGCCTGGGGTTTGCCCAGGACGAACTCAAGCAGTACGATGCGGCAATCATCTCCTACTCTCGCGCTCTGGATGATCCGCTTTACGATACCCCTGGCAAGGCGTGGAACAATATGGGCAATGCCTATGCCGGGAAAGGTGAGTTTGACAAGGCCATTTTGTGCTACCGCAAGGCTCTCAATTTTCCTGAGTACGAAACCCCGGGTAAGGCCTGGTACAATATGGGACTTGCCTGTTTCAACAAGGGCGGGTTTGAGGATGCAATCGAGTGCCTGTATAAAGCCATTGATTCCCCGGAGTACGATACCCCCCAGGACGCATTGGAGAAAATCAAGGCGGCGTCGGCCAGGCTTGGACTGAGCGAGGCGGCAGATTAAGCTGATTTTGTAAGAATCGCTGCCGGTGAGGAATCGCTTGACAATTCTCTATAAGTCAATATCCTACGGTATGATTATGGCTTTTATGGGAGGACGTTGATGGGTCTTTTCGATTTGTTCAAGGAAAAGGAGCACGCTCCGGAGCGGATAGCAGAGATTGCCGTGTTTTCGCTGGGCTCAGAGGCCGACCTTTACCGTCTTTCGCAGTACCTTAGCGTTGCCTACGGCGCTCCTTCGTGGGAGCGTTTTGCGGGCAGGCGCTCGCTTCTCTTCTCACTCGACGAAGGCAGTATTGCCGGTGAGATTCCGTACAAACTGACGGTGCACATTTTTGAGGACGGCGGCGGGTTCGTCAAGCTGGATCTTGATCTCTCCGCCCATGACTTTGACGTGGACGAAGGAATCCTGTGGCGCAGGCGCGAGCTTTCTTCGGCACTTGCCCGGTTTCTGGAGACCGCCCTTTCCACGCGTGACCCGGAAGGACTGAAACACGCGCAAGGGGCTGACGAATCGCTTGCCCGGTTAGGTATTACCCCTGAGCGCATCGCAGGCGAACTTGATTTCGGGTTCACTCCGGGTTCGACGCTCATAAAGGTAGGTTCACTGCCCAAGGGCGGTGATAAGATAGCGTCAAATCCTGACACCGTTTTTGCAGATGGTGTTTACTACATGGAATCAGCCAATGATGCAACACTGCGTGAGATTGAACGCTGGCTTTACCGGGAAGGCGCGTCGGCCTGGCACAGGCTGTCGCTGCGGCGCTGGCTGGAGAGAATGGACGACGTTCGCTCTTCCCTGCAGCGCAGTCACATCAAGGACTTTGCCAGGTTCCTGCGGCGTGTGAACCGGTTCATCACTCGTGAACGCCGCTTTAAGGCCCTGCGTCTTCCGGTGCCTTATCTTGCCGTCAATTCCGAATTCTCGATGCTTGCCGAGGATTTCGATCCCACCAGTCGGCGACTGTCCGAGCTTTTCTCGGTACGCCAGGAGGACGCGGTGGAAACGGCGCTCTCGGAACTGCGCCGGCTTTCCCGCAAGCAGGAGAGGTTATTCGTGGCCTGGGTGGTACTGGTTGCCGTTGCAGGTATCTTCCTGGGAGTTCTGCAGCTCTTCTTTCCCCAGGCTAGCTGGTTGTGGATGATTGGCGCTGGCGCTCTTATCGTTTTTCCCCTGGGCGCTTACTATCTGTGGGCATACCTTCGTCCCAAATCCGATTCCAAGCGCGATGCCAGGGTTGCCGAGTTCAAGCGAAGACAAGCCATGCTCACAGATACGCTTTCCCGGCTTGAAGGCGACGAAGGGGTGCCGGATGAATTCAGGGACGAGTTGCTGACCCGTTTCCGCAGGGAACTTGCCCGGCTCCAGCGACTCATAGGCGAGGAAGAGATTACCTAGTCTTTACAATCACCCAATCCTGATTAAAATCCAGGGATGCTTGAGAAATCTTCAGATAAGCGTTTCGGTGTTCAGGTTCTTGATGGATTCGACAGCATCGCCGATGCGTTCAGTTACCTGGCCTTGCGCGATATTCGCACCGTAGAGATCAATCTTAACAACCCTTACTTTCTCGCCCAGCTGACTGCGACTCCGGAACGAGCCGAGATCGCAAAGGTCGCCAGGGATGAGGGAATAACCTGGACCGTGCATCTTCCCGAAGGGGTTGGTTTCTTTGAGGTAGGGGACAAGATATTCGGTCGTTACCTGACCTGGCTGGTTAAGTTACAGGACCAAGCCAGGGAGGCCGGATGCCGTGCTTTAACCTGCCACCTGGGGCAGGTTCCGCACTTTGCTTATTCAGGACAGCGTCGCGAAGGCCTTGACCTTTTTCGGGAATATTACGAGACCACCTTGCTGGTGCGCTTGCGGCGCACAGCCCATCTTTTGCGCAAGGGGCCGCCGCTGTGCATAGAGAACGTGGGAGGATTTCATCAGCAGTTCGTCAGGGATATTCTCGACCGTATCGAGGGTCTTTCGTATACCATGGATATAGGTCACTTGAAGGTGGTGCATCCCGGCGTTGCCGAGGCTGAGTTTGATTTCTTCAAGAAACATTCCGACGATGTTCGCGTGGTTCACGTCCATGACAACGACGGCGAATGGGACGAACATCTTCCCCTGACAGATACTTCAACTCTTGAACCTTATCTTTGGTTTGCCAGGGAGTTTGCCTCTTATCTTATTGTGGAGGTAAGGCCGTTGGAGGCGGCTATATCTTCACTCGCTGTCTTGACCGGCGTCAAGCGGTAACTTCGAGCCTATAAAATCCAGCACCTTTTTTCTCTTCTCATCGTCGGCGGGCAACAGAATCTGTACTCCGCGGAAGTTATCAAGAAAGCGTTGACGGGTTGAGAACGTCGAGAATACCACGCCCGATCTGGTAAAAAAGTAGCGCCGAAACATTTTCCATTCCCTGCGTTCCTTATGGTAAAATTTCCTGATTACGATTTCTTCAGTGTTAAAGTGATAATTCACAGGCACGAAATAAAGGTTGAATGAACCGAAGAAGAGCAGGAATACCAGAACACCGGCAAGTATGGCCGGGAGAATTTTGGTTCCTGTCTCGCCGGGTACGATGTCGTAGACGTATTTGCCGATCACCAGGGTTATACCCGCCAGCAATATAAGGACGATTACTGTTTTCCAGGGATGCTCGGGCGCGAGAAATGCCCTCCACTTTAATTCCTCAGGTCCTTTTTTTGCAGGTGCGCGCCTGGTTACCGTTTTCTTTTCCCCTGCGGTCTTTTTGTTTTCCGCTTCAGCATTCATGATAGGCCAAAAATGGGCCCGGTAGGACTTGAACCTACAACCAACTGATTATGAGTCAGCTGCTCTGCCGATTGAGCTACGGGCCCTATATTTACGTTCTGCATCCTGTCAATCCAGAAGCTTTAAGTTTAGCTCTTCGTTATACTTGCGGACGAGCCTGGTGTCAATGGGAATGACCGATACCTCCACCGTTCCCGAAACAATTGCCGAGTACAGGTGTCCGCCAAAGGCGATGAAGTTGGGGCCGGAGATAACCACGTGAATATGTGCAATCGGTTGCGCTTGCGCGTCCGGCTTCGTTTCGCCTCCGACTTCGTCGTCGGTGTCGCCGTCCCAGCTTAGATTGCCAGCGAGCGAGGCGATCTCGAACTCGCCCTCAAACTCCTTGTCGAGGTAGTCCCTCTTCTGTGCGTCGTAGTATCCCAGATGCGGGTTCTCGACCGCTCCCAGACCGGTCAGGGCAGCGCCTTTGAGCTTGCGTTCCCTTGCCCAATCCAGAAGCTTTGAGATTACTTCTTCACCGCGATCGAATCTTAAGAGATATTTCTCGCCGTCGGTGTATTCTTTCACAAACGAATTCTATCCAGTCTGGGGCGTTTGTAAAGTGGGAGTGAGCGGCTTTTCCGTTGAGGCAGCAATCCCTTGACAAATGAATACATGAACATACAATCATACATGAAAGGGTCACTCAAGATATTCAAGGCGCTATCCGACTCCACCCGGCTCAGAATCATGATGCTTCTTTTGGAGAAGGAGCTGTGTGTGTGCGAGCTTGAGAGCGTCCTTAACATGGAACAGTCGCGCATCTCACACGCCCTTCGGACGTTGCGCTACGCGGAGCTGATTGATGAACGCCGGGAAGGCCGCTGGGTTTTTTACGAGACGGCCAGGGAACTGTCCGACACCCTCACAAGTTATCTGAAAGAATCGGCAGCAGATAACAGGCAGGCTTTGGATGATCGAGAGAGAGCGGCAAGGCTTCTTGAATCTGATGAACCGAGGGGCAAGCGCTGTTCACTTCGAGACGGTAAATGAACTTTATCCTCGAATTCCTTAAGGGAGGATGGGCTGCATTGCTCGACTACCTCTCCGCCCACGTGCTTACCTGTTTGGTGCCGGCGTTCTTTATCGCCGGGGCCATCGCGGTGTTTCTGTCCCAGAAGGCAATACTCAAATACTTCGGACCTCGCTCACCCAAAATCGTCTCCTACAGCATTGCCTCAGTATCCGGCGTAATCCTCGCGGTATGCTCCTGCACCGTCCTCCCGCTCTTTGGAGGCATCTACAAGCGCGGGGCGGGCATTGGTCCGGCCACCGCGTTTCTTTACTCCGGCCCCGCCATCAACGTGCTGGCTATCGTTTACTCGGCTCGATTGCTCGGCTGGGAATTGGGATTGGCCCGGGTGGTGGGCGCAGCCTACATTCAACGTTGAAGTGCAACACTAAGGTTAGCGACTTCGAGGGGTGTTTTGAAGCCCAGGCACTTCCTGGGTCTGTTATTAAGCCTTGACTCTATCAACCTGATATCCTCGTCACTGATTA
>JAUVJT010000176.1 GCA_030592225.1 Candidatus Stahliibacteriota bacterium
CGACCGCAAACGTAATCCTGCACCACGGGGCAAAGGTGGTGTTCACCGACGTTGATGAGGAAACAGGCAACATAGACCCTGCCCTGATAGAAGAGAAGGTAACTGAACGAACCGCCGCACTGATACCTGTACATCTTTACGGACATCCGGCGGATATGGGAAGGATTATTGATTTGGCTGAGAAGTCGAATATCACAATGATTGGTGATGCGGCCCATGCAATCGAGACGCGATACGCCGATAAGCACGTGGGCGTTCTGGGAGACGCGGCCTGCTTCAGCTTTTACGCTACCAAGAACGTCACCACCGCTGACGGCGGCATGATTACTACCAACCGTGACGACTGGGCAAAGAAACTGAAGCTGTTAAGGATGCACGGGGTGACGCGAAGCGCATGGAACAGGTTCGGTCAGGAAGATTTTAAGTTCTACGACACTGTGGCCCCGGGCTACAAGCTGAATTTGACCGACCTGCAGTCCGCCCTGGCCATCCACCAGATGGAGCGCATCGAGGATAGTTGGACGAGGAGGACAGAGGTGTGGAAGACGTACAATCAGGCATTTGCAGAGATGAAGCAAATCAGTACGCCGCCCGAGCCTGAGAGGAGCAGGCACGCGCGTCATCTTTATCCGGTGAGACTCAACCTGGAACGCATCAGAATATCAAGAGACGAACTCCTTCAGGCCCTGCAAGCGGAGGGAATCGGCGCAGGCATTCACTTCATATCCTTGCATCTGCACAGCTTTTACAAAGAAACATTCGGGTTCAAGCCGGACGACTTCCCGGTGGCTACAAGAATATCTGCGCGCACCCTTTCACTGCCCATATCCCCTGCCTTGACAGATAAGGACGTGCAGGACGTTATCGCGGCGGTAGACAAACTGCTCACCTACTATGCCCGTTGACGCCAGGCGCTGGAAGGAAGTCTGGGACGCATGCCCCTGGGCCACCGCTTTTGCCTCTCCCCTATGGCACGCGGTGACTGCGGAAATTCAGCCTGAAGACGCAAGCTTTGAATGGGAGAGCATCGTAACCCCCCTGCGAAAGATAAAGCTGGCAAAAGGGTTGCTGAAAGGGTACGAGTCCAGTATTCCAGGCGTGGCCGCAGGGCCCATATCTGCACGGACGCCGGATGAGGGAAAAGTGGCTGACTACTGGGAAGAGTTAAAGAAAAGAACACGCGGCCGCTTCCTGGTTCACATGAGAGCGGACTCACCGTTCTGCCGCACTTCATTGAAAACCGTAAAAACAGCAAGCCATGTTTTAAGGATTAAGGACAGGGAGGAAAAACTCACCCAGCACCATAAGCGTCAGATAAAAAAGGCACAGAACCGGGGAGTGCAAGTTCTACCGGCAAGGCGCGAGGATGATTTCGACGCCTACTGCCAGATGTATGCGGCGTCACTTAAGCGCTGGAACCGCAAGCCGGCACGAGTTTATTCAAGGGAGTTCTTTGACAGGATAAGAGAGATAATGATTCCTGCCGACGCGGCAAGTTTCTGGATGATCTGGGATAGGGAGCAACCACAGGGCGGTGCATTGGTAGTTTATGAAAAGAAAAGAGCAATCTACTGGCACGGATGCACTGCTGAGGAACCCGGGCCGGGAGCCGGTCACCTCCTGCACTACAAGATTATGCAGGATGCCGAACGCAGAGGAATCGAGCGCTATGAATTTGGTCCAAGCCCCGGACTTGAAGGAGTCAAGCGGTTCAAACAAGGATTCGGCGCAGAGCTTGAGCAACAGATTACCGTAATCGGCCCGGCCAGGATGTTTTCGGCCTGGTTCCTTAAAAAAGCGAGAAAATGATTGAGCATGAAATGATTAACGCAGGTCATTTCCACTACTGTTTTTTCGAACGTTCCGAAACCTTTATCCACCACCAACTTGCCTCGTTGAGAAACTACCGTCCGGTGGCAGTATCGTTGTTCTCGCGCAACCTTGCAGAGTTTCCCCTACCCAATGGCATTCACTACGACGTAGGATTCGCCATGCCTCGCCCGGGGCTGCAGTTCATCCAGCCCTTCAGGTACTCGGCCCTCAAGCTGGCGGCAGAGCTTTTCAAGAGAGAACAAGTCTCGCTTCTGCACGCCCACTTCGGCACCTGGGCCGCTTACGCACTCCCCCTGAAGCGCAGCCTGAAGATACCGATGGTGGTTACGTTCTATGGACTCGATATGTCGGTGCTTCCCAAACGCAACGTCTGGCGGAACCGTTTGCAGAAACTATGGAACAGGGCTAACCTCATCCTTGCCGAAGGTCCTCATATGATGGCTGAATTGGTAAAACTCGGTGCACCGGAGAATAAGGTGGCTTTGCAGCGCATAGGCATCCCGGTATCTGGAATAGAATTCCGTATTCCCGCCACCAGGACTCCCGTTACCCCCACGGCCCTGTGGGCGGCACGGATGGTGGAGAAAAAGGGATTGATGGACGCACTGCAGGCCATTGCGATTCTTAAAAGCCGAAAGGTAGACCTGCAGCTCAGGGTGATAGGTGACGGCAAAGAAAGGAAAATGGCGCAAGCTTTTGTAGCGGAGAGGCAACTTGGCGACCGGGTGAGGTTCCTTGGATTCCTGGATTATCAATCCTACCTGAGGGAGTTAGAGGAAGCCGACTTCTTTCTGGCGCCCAGCAGAACCTCGGCAAAGGGAGAAACCGAGGGTGGAGCGCCCACCACCATCCTGGAGGCTCAGGCAAGGGGACTGCCCGTGGTGGCCACCCGTCATGCCGATATTCCCTGCATTCTACCTCAGCATTACCTGTATCTTGCAGACGAAGCCAATCCTGCCGACCTGGCTCTGGCCATACAGCGCCTGCTCTTCGATCGCACCCACTGGCCTGACATCGCACGCGCCGGACGCAAACACGTGGAAAGATTCCACGACCTGGGGGTAACCACCAGATACCTTGAAGGGCATTACGATCGTCTCCTGGGCAGGAATGGTTCAATGAGATGAAGCGCCGCGGGAGCTTTCTGGCAAAAGCCACGGGAACCTTTCTTACCCTGGGATTCTGCACCGCGTTCAATTTTATCGTCAACCTGGTTCTATCGCGCGTGCTGGGCCCGGCAGGCAAGGGAATCACGACACCTGCCCTTTCGATAGCCACCATAGGTATCGCCGTAGCGGCACTGGGACTTGACAGCTCCGCGGCTTACTTCCTTGACCGCAAACGGTTCAGGGCAAAAGACGTTTTGCTGACCGCGATGCTGTTTGCCGTCATCAGCGCCGCGCTCGCGTCTGTGGGAGTACGGCTGGCCCTCAACTTTGTCATACCCGAGGCCACCCCGATGGCTCGCCTGTTCTTCGCCGGGGGCGCGTTCTTTACCGTTATCTACACCGTTGCGCACAGCGGGCTTCTGGGACGCAACCGGATAGGTTTGATTAACATCACAAAACTAGCAGCCGATCTTGCACGAACCGTACTTGCCACCCTTTTCCTTTACTCACTGTGGCCCTCGGTGGAGGGCTTCGCCTTCGCCTACATGGTTGCCCAGGCCCTGAACGCTCTGTTGACCTTGATCTTTGCCTTCAGCGAAGTCGGGGTGAGAGGGGCAAAGGTGAACTTCGGATTTCTGAGCAAGGCGATTGGATTCGGCATACCCGTCTTTTTTGCCGCACTCACCCTGCAGACCAACCGGCAAATCGGGATACTGATTCTTAAATCCCTCACCGATGCGGAAAAAACCGGTATCTACGCACAGGCACTAACGTTTGCCAACCTGCTCCTCCTTGTACCCAAGGCTCTTTCATTTGCGCTTTACGGAGCAGTGGTGGGTGAAAGCGGCAAGGAGGAGTTCACCGCCCGAACGGTCAGGCTCTCTCTTTTGTTTATCTTTATCGCTGCGGTGATAACTGCGGCGCTGGCTCCCTGGCTTATCCCCCTGCTTTTTACCGAGAAATTCGCGGCAAGCGTACCCTACCTGTGGGGACTTCTGCCCAGCGTGGTATTCTACACCCTGCCCCAGCTTTACGCCGCGTTCGTAATCGCCAGCTGGGGCAAACCCTGGCACGTATTCGCGGCAAGCCTCATCGGGGTTGCGCTGAACGCGACAGGGAATCTGCTCCTCGTTCCCCGCATCGGAGCATGGGGAACGGTAATCTCCTTCAACGCCGCTTCCCTGGCCATGGCAGTATACTACATCGTACTGATTAAAACGAAGGGGCAAATGAGTCTCAGACAAATTCTTATCCCCAGAGCCGATGACTTCCGGCGCCTGGTTCCTCGCAGCAAACTCAGGAATTAAGACCGCAGGAAACGACGGTAGATTTCCGCCTCATCGGCTACCCGTTCGGGCCACGGCTTAAGAGTTTTCCGCCCAAATTTCCCGGCTTTCTCACCCAGCGATTTCCTGAGAGCTTTGTTGCAGATGAGCCGCTTGATTCCCTGAGCCAGGGCTTCGAGATCATCGGGTGGATACAAAAATCCCGTTTCCCCGTGATGGATAAGCGTCCGC
>JAUVJT010000199.1 GCA_030592225.1 Candidatus Stahliibacteriota bacterium
AATCGGTTTCAACCCCTGGGCTTTTAAGTACTTCACACGACATACCTGGGGCGAAGCTCAAAAAGGATTGTTACGGATTGCCATATGATGTTGTAGGGGCGACGAATGCGTCGCCCCTACCTTGACATTCTATAAGCTCATATTATAATAGTTACCAAGGAGATAAAGTGACGAAGCTACCTGAACCAAATGTTACTGGAGTTTGTCCGTATTGCGGACACGATGTAGTCTTTCTTGAACCATCCTCTCATAAAGGTTCTCATATTTACAATCTTAAAATGGAATACTCTGAACCTAAAGATACTTATTCAGAAAAAATGTTTTTACTCGTTGGTAGTAGATGTCCCAACAAGAAATGTGGGAAACTCATACTGATTCGGAAGAAAATCGTATCTGTATCTCACGACTGGGAATGGAAAGATGACGTTATGATATGGCCACGTGGAATAACCCGCCATGCTCCAAAAGATGTTCCCAAAGAAATAGCAAAACTCTACGAGGAAGCCTACAAAGTCCTCAATCTAAGTAAAGCAGCAGTGGCAGTTTTGGTAAGAAGATGCCTTGAGGATATCATCCATGACAAAACACAGCAAAAAGAATGGAGACTGGAAGATGGAATTGAAACCATAAAACCTGACCTTCCAGATCAATTAAAAGGTAAGCCCACACTCGCCCGCATCTTGGGTAACATCGGCTCTCACTCAAAGAGAGATGCCAAAACTGGCATGGTTATTGAAGTTGATCGAGAAGAAGCCGAATTCATCTTGGATTTTATAGAACAACTTTTCGATCACTACTACGTACAACCAGCTAAGGATCAAAAATTCCAGAATAGAATTACGACTAAATACTCCCGCATTAATCAGTCAAAAAAACGACCGGCCAATAAAAAGTAGCGCGAGGCAGTTATAGGGCGACGCATGCGTCGCCCCTACTTCGGTCGTGTCTCTTGTGATTTGGAATTACGCGCCTGCTCCAACAACTCCCGGATATCGGGTTTTATGAATATCTCCTCGATAGACATCCGGGCAAGCGCCCGCAGGAAAAGCTCGGCCTTAACATCGTCGGACAAACGCTTGTTGATAACGATGTAGCGATTCTCCACCACGCGGCAACCCCCGCCCTTGCCCTGAAAGGTATCGTATACCGTCTGGATTCCAAGCCTTTCGGCAATAATCTCAAGTTCGGCTAGCAATTTCTTAGGCTTCATCAAATTTCCTTATCTGCATTAAATTCTACTCCAATTCGTGGTTCCCGCAAGGGTGCGGGTGTTATATCCTTAAAAACCAGGAACGTCAGTTCCTGGATATAGTGAAAATGCCCCGGAGGGGTACGGGTTATAGCCATTTCTGTTCTTTGTACCAACGGACGGTTTCGGCAAAGGCGTCGTAAGGAGCAGTTTCAGGTCGCCAGCCAAAATCCTTCATGAATCGAGCGGGCGACACCAGGCGCGAGCCACAGCGCAGTTCTTTAACCGCTCCCGGGGTCAGACCGGTGTTGACGTTCAGAACACAAAAGGTAAACCACGCAACGAGGCTGACCAGCCATAACGGAAGCCTGACGCGCAAGCTCTTGCGGCCCATCGTTGTCAGAATAAGGTCGTAGAAGGTCTCCATGCTGTAGGGCACGCCATCGGAAACGTAGTAGACGGCTCCGGACTCGAAACTGGCGGGTTTTGCTGAGGCAACTGCGACCGCAGCACGAGCGGCATCTTTCAGATAAAGAAGAGGGGTGTAGATGGCGCGCAGGCCTGCAACCGGATGGATGGGGCTGGCAAGCATCTTGAAGATGGGCAGAACGTGGGTATCCCGCGGCCCGTACATGAGCGCGTAACGCAGGCTGACGATTTCTATTTTGTCGCGCAATTCGTACAAAAGCTCCTCGGCTTTCTTTTTGCTGCGACCGTAGGGATCAATGGGATGGTCCGCGTCATCCTCGGTCTTTATAAAAAGCGCGCCGTTAGGTCCCGTGGCAGAACGGCTGGAGACGTAGACAAACCTCTTGACACCTGCCTTGATTGACTCGGAGGCAAGCACCACGGTAGCGTCCACGTTAACCTTACGGCACTCCTCCTCGCCCGTACCTGAGGTTACCCCGGCGTTATGGAAAACTACGTCGATTTGCGGTAGAATCTTTGCCAGATACCTGCGGTCATCGAGCGCGGCGACATGGATGGTCAGCCAATCGTGCTGCAGCCATTGCCTGGAACTTGATTGACGGATATAGGCATGAACTTCCCATCCAGCATCGTGAAACGCCTCGCATACGTGCGAGCCAAGGATGCCGGATGCTCCGGTAACGAGTACCTTCTTCTTATACGCTCTATTCTTAGTCATCTCTTTCAATGAAGTATACCTGAATAAAAGAATTTCGCAACGTTTATGACGACATCGTAAGATTTACAATTTGAAATCTGCAATGCGTACCGCAGGCGCGTCTTCATGCACTCATAGGGTACACCCTCCCCCTTACCCCCCTCCCGTCAAGAGGCTGTCGAAAAATCAACCACAGAGGCACAGAGCGAAAATCAAACAGTTAAGTAACTTGTGTTATATGCACAACTTAACAGAATCAAACATTTCGAGGAATCTGTGAAAATCCGTGTCATCTGTGGTTTTTCGGACTTATTCGACAGGTTCCTTAACAGGGGAGGATTGGAGGAGGTATCCCATTTATCTCTTGTACGCTTTGTGTCCTCTGTGCTCTTTGTGTTTCAATTATTCCCCCTGGCACACCGGAAGTGGATTAGCAGGTTACAGCCAGCGCTTGTAACGATACCAGCGCACGGTCTTTGCGAAACCCTGTTTGGGCAACACCTTAGGTTTCCAATCGAGTTCGCAGATAGCCTTCTGGGACGAAGCCAGCCAGAAGCGTGCGGCAAACTCCCGAACCTTGTCCCGGGTAAAAGCGCTTCTCTTTTTCAAAACGTCGCTCTGCCACCACGCGGCGACGTGCACCAGCCAAAGCGGTACGTGGAATCTTCTTCCCCTGTGCTCCAACGCCTCCCCTATCCGGTCGTACAGATACTCCGTGGTGTAGTCTATGCCGTCGGTCACGTAGTAGACGGAACCTGAAGGCACGTCCGCCTCGATCGCGGCAACAGCGGCGCTGGCCGCATCCTGCACGTAGATAAAAGAACTGTAGAGTGTCTTGAGTCCAATCAATGGCTGAAAAGGCCCGGAAAGCATCTTGAATACGCTCAGCATCTCCTTGCCGCGAGGCCCATAGATGGCAGGATAGCGAAGGCTTATCACATGGATTTTTTCGCGCAGTGAGTAAAGTATCTCCTCCGCTTTTTTCTTGCTCTCCCCGTAAGGCGAAACCGGACAGTCAGGGTCTTCCTCGGTTTTGGGAAACGGACCTTCCGAAGGCCCGCCTGCGGCCAGGCTGGAGATATAAATGAACCGGGGAACATCCGCCTTTATCGCTTCCCGGGCAAGCATTTGGGTGGACTCTATGTTGACCTTGATAAAATCCTCGCGGCTGCAGGCCGAAGTGGCTCCGGCGTTGTGAATAACCGCATCCATATTCTTAAGAAGCCTGGAGAGTTCGGGCCCCTTGTTTAATCCGACGGTATGGATATTGATCCAGTCTTTTTGCAGCCATTGGCGTGAGCTTGTCTCGCGAATAAGGGCGTGGACTTCGTAACCCGCCTCGTGCGCCGCCTCGCAGATGTGGGAACCAAGGAATCCGGACGCACCGGTAACGAGCGCTTTCTTACGATTAGCCATCAGGGATTAACACGGCAATACAATACGTCCCTCTTCATAAAATCGCCACCTCCTGATTCAGTATCCTGTCCTTGAGAAGAGGCTTAATCGTGCTATACTCTACCAGATCC
>JAUVJT010000068.1 GCA_030592225.1 Candidatus Stahliibacteriota bacterium
ACCAGGGGTGAGCGGCCTTTGGGGATGAAGTCCACCTCGTTTTCATCAGGCAACAGCACGGGTAAATCCTGCTCAGGCACCGGAACCATGCCGCAGGTCTCGCAGTGTATCATAGGTATGGGCGCACCCCAGTAGCGCTGACGGGAGATGAGCCAATCCCTCAATCTGTAAGAAATCGCAGGTCGTCCAATCCCTTTATCCTCAGCATACTCAGCCACCTTTTTGATACCTTCCACCGAGTCGGTGCCGTCGAACGGGCCGGAGTTCACCATAATCCCTGCGTCAACGTAGGCACAGTCCATTTCCTCAAGCTTTAACGTTTTATCCTGCGGCTGGATAACTATCTTGATAGGTATGTCATACTTCCTGGCAAACTCGAAGTCGCGCTGGTCGTGAGCGGGCACGGCCATGACCGTGCCGGTTCCATACGATGCCAGAACGTAGTCCGCCACCCATAACTGCACGTCGGAGCCGTTGAACGGATTGCGAACCCTCAACCCTGTATCAACCCCATCCTTTTCGGAGTCTTCGGCCATGCGCTCGATTTCCGATTTGGCCAGTGCCTTGTCCCGATACTCAATAACCTTTTGCTTGTTGGGCATCCGCTCCAGCAATTTAGCAACCAGCTTATGCTCGGGGGCAATGGCCATGTAGGTGACCCCGTAGGCGGTATCCGGTCGAGTAGTGAAAATCGGCAGCTTTACGTCCGGGTCGTCCTTCAACTCAAATATCAACTCCGCGCCTTCGGAGCGGCCTATCCAGTTGCGCTGCATGATGCGGATTGGCTCTGGCCACTGGGCAAGCGTCTCAATGCCGTCCAGCAGTCTCTGGGCGTAGTTGGTGATCTTAAAGTACCACTGCTCCAACTCCTTCTTCTCGACATGAGAATCGCATCGCCAGCACTGACCAGCGATAACCTGTTCGTTGGCCAGCACCGTCTTGCATGAAGGGCACCAGTTCACGAACGAGGTGTCACGGTACGCCAGCCCTTTTTCGTATAACTTCAAAAACAGCCACTGTGTCCACTTGTAGTAGGGGGGATTGCAGGTTGTTACGGTTCTGTCCCAGTCAAAGCTCAGCCCTAAATCCTTGAGGGTGCGGGTGGAGGTCTCGATGTTCTCGCTCGCCCACTGACCCGGGGAGATGTTACGTTTGATGGCGGCTTCCTCGGCAGGCAGGCCGAAGGCGTCAAAGCCAAAGGGATGCAGCAAATCATAGCCCTGCATTCTCTTGAGCCGCCATACGAAATCGCCGATGATGTAGTTGCGGAAATGCCCGATGTGGATGTCGCCGGAAGGATACAAGAACATCTCAAGCTGATAGAACTTCTTGTCCGGTTTCTGTGGGGTGTCGAATAACCTCCACTCCTGCCAGCGCTTAAGCCACTTGGCCTGTATATCCTTATAAGAATATTTCATCAAACTCCTCAACGCTTGTGGGCGCCAGATTTCCTATAACTACCTGTTCCAGCATCGCTTCCGGGTCGCGCCCGGTGGTGCGAACCGCCAAATCCACCTCGGCCAACCGCTTAAGCAGGCGATGCAGTTTCTCCGCAGGCCACGCCCGAGCGCGTGCCGGATACTCTTTCTGCAACAGCCATTCCCTCGTTCCCAATCTCAATTCCTTTGCTATCGCTTCGGTTGTTGAACCTTTATCCCTCAAGTCATGATATTTAAGAAGGGCAAACGCCTCCCTGGAAAGCGCGCGGATGATCTGAAGTATACCTTCCCTGGGGTCAAAACGCAATACCCGGTGCAGTTCTTTAGCTGCCTGTTCCCGTAGTGCAGGAGGCACTTTTCCCTCGCTTATGCTTATTGCAAACACCGCATTTACGCAATCGTACACCCTTTTCTCAAAGGTGTCTTGCAGCAGATCCTCAACGTCGGCAAGTGCAATACGAGTTTTCTTTTCCCTGAAAAGGTCAAGCTTTTCCAGCATCTGCGAGAGCGCCATCAGGTTGCCTGCGGACAAGTCTACCATAAAATCAACCGCAGCTTGATCCAGCGAGTAGTCCCTTGCCCCTGCCTGTTGTGTAAGCCAGGCGTTTAACTCCCTGGATTTAGGAGATAGGAAATGGCATATATCTATCTTATGTTTTTTTGCCCATGCCATAAGCTTATCAGATGCCTTCAACTCCCGCTCGGCCATAATGACCACCTTGCGTTCCTTTGCCGGATGCGCTACGATTCTTTGCAGCGCTTCAAACTGGTCTTTCTTGAGCTTATGCGCAGAGCGCACCACCGTGACCTTGGTTCCTCCGCCAAAGGAGAGCGTTCCTGCCGACGCGGCCAGTTTTGCCGGATCGAGCGATGCGGCGTCAACCACCTCGTATCCCCAACCGCCTTCTCCGGCGTAACTTGCGCGGAGAGCTGCAAGTATCTCATTATGAAAGAACGCCTCCTGGCCGCAGCAGAGCAGGGCAGCAGGCAAGTCGTGCGCCTCGATGCGTTTTAACAGCTTTTCTTTAGTGATGCGCATCGGTAATGATAATCAGGCAAAGCACTTATGTCAACCCGTAACACATCCGTACCCCACCCGTGACACAAAATTAAGTTGGTCAAAAGGTGGTCAAAAGCTACCCAAAAGGTGGTCAGAAGCTACCCAAAAGCTGGACACGTATCAAAGCCCAATCCTGGTTCAAAAGTTACTTGACCACAACGACTTTTGAACGTGCCGAAAGGTTTTCGCCCTCAACCCTGGCGAAGTACACCCCTGATGGAAAACCGATTGGTGCAACCCACGTTCCCTTGCCCTCGATGGTCTCTTCGAGGATACGCCGCCCGTCGGTTGAGTACAGGGTAAGCTGCGCTTCGCCAGGCAGATCGTAGGAAAGCCGGTTGAACATGGTGGAAAGGCGGATGGGGGATTGTATGACTACGGGTGGCTCCTCAATTCCTATCCCCATATTCCAGTCGGTAAGAACGGCAAAGGCCTCGCATGTTGAATCCGTGTTTATACGCGAGTACACCCAAACGATTTGGTCGTTGCACGCACCAACCGCCGGGGGCTGAAGGGGAACTGAAGTGACATTCTCAGGGGTACGCCAGATGGTATCCTCACCCAACGGCGCGGAGTACTCAAATATATCTGTAGTCCTTACCGGATCTTTGTTAGCTATCTCTCCCAGCACACCAACCTGATTATCATACGATCCTATTGAGCTTTTGTAAGTACGCGTATAGGTTAAAGCGAAACGATTTTCAGGCGAGAATGCACTACTGAATCCCCCGCTGTAGCCCCAGGCAGATATCCAATCACTGGATTCGTTCACCAGGTTTTGAATGGGATGCCGTGTCAACCCTCTATCGCTGAATCCACGGCCTTCCAGCCAGCGAGGCTTCAGATCGACCCAGAAAACAACGAACCTGTCGTTATCAAGCCAATGCACCTGGGACAGGCTGCCATCATAAGGACCGCCATCGTCCAGCCGATGTCCGCTCGGTTCCCATGCAAGGATGGGGTCGTCTTCCGCATCAAAGGCCTGGAATCGAGGATAGTTCTTAGTGGTCTCAATTCCCTCAAGCCAGGTCACCACCAGATCGCCTGCATTGCTCAACGTGGTCTGAAGGCGATCGAAATGCGTATCATAGTCTTCCGCAAAATCCTCATGAACCAGGAAGGGTACACCTTTGAAGATGCCATCCGCATCATAACGCTGCACCCAAACCCTTGCACCTACGGATGTCCACAATCGTTGTCCCCACGTAACTGCAAACTCACCCTTATCGTTGCATCCCAAACCAAGCGGATTCATATCGGTTACGAATCCGTTCAGCACTACCTGTGCAGAGCCGCGTGGATGACCATCCTTGTCAAACAGTTGAAATCGAACATAGTTGCTGTCATAACCCTTATAAGGTCCTTCTTCCCAGAGCAGAACGGCGCTGCCTGCAGAGTCCATAGCCAGACAAGGCCAGTATATCCAGTTGGTGTCTGCAAGCTTTGGAACCTGATAGGCTTCGGTCACCGGATTCCCATTGCTGTCAAAGAAACGCACGAAGACCTCGAACTCGGTAGGAATAAAAGGGTCTCTGTAGGATATGCTGTCCACCCATGCAACGGCAAAGCGGCCGTCATGGGCCATTGCCGTGCGTACCGCCACCTGGTTGTGAGCCAACTGGTATTCCGTAACCTTAAACGCCTCCTTCAACACCCCACCCCACAGCACCAACGGAATAAGACTCAAATGTAACATCAAAACCTCCTTTACTAAAGCATAAGCTCTATTGCGATTAAGTCAAGCCCTGATTTGTCTCTGCGGGTCGCGTGTGTCCCATCGGGTAAAGGGGTACGGAGGTGTTATGTCCTTAAAAACCAGGAACGCATGTTCCCGTAACACATCCTGGATATAGTGAAAATACCCCGAAGGGGTACGGGGGTGTTATGGGTGGTGTTACGGGCGGGTGGTTGACTTGCGGCGGTTACGTACTATAATTATAACAATGGGGTGGACTATGTTATTAATGACCCTTGTTGGGCAGATAGTGGGAGACACGGCTTTTTCATTAGAAGCGGTTGCAGGCATTTCAGGCGCGCTGTCATACAATTACGTTGACCCTTACCTTTATCTGTTGAACTACGATTACCAGAACCCGGGGTCTGCATCGGGAATGCGCGGCGCGTTTGCCAATCCTGCAGCGCTGGCCGCGGTCGCCACCGCCTCCGGGGTAATTACTGCAGGTTTTGGCCGCACCGGTGGGATTAACCTCAACCTTGCTTCCGACATACCTTTTTTGGGAAAAGTCAAGATGCCGGTGTCTTTCTACGCCGAAGAGATAAGTGCGGTGTACTTTGCTGGAGCCGCGGCAAGAATGGGGGAAGTGGTAGTCGGTTTTGCCTATGCTGACGGCGATCGTTTCAATAGTGATTTTTTTGCCCGGGCAGAGGTTTCTTTCGCCGCCACCTATTTTTTGCGCGATACCCTTACCGAGGCCGATCTCCCTGACCAGGACGAGGCGACCTCGATTCCCATACTTATAGATTTGAGCGGGGCGGGAGGAGGATTGATATCGCTAGAAAGTATATCCCGACTCAGGACAACACCCTTTTACCTCATGCTTGCCACCGAGAATAAAGGTATAAATTACGGTGTTACTTTTTGCTTAACCAACATAAGCGGCTGGACAGATTATGCAGATACCCTTACTCCCGTATTGGAACCAAGCGGCGCAAGGATTTATTCCGAGTCTGAAGAGTGGGACGTAGGGGTGTCGGTTTCAGCGGTGGTGGAGGGCGGCGAGATATTCACCAACAAGTATTTTAGTACCATTTCCGGGAATGAATTAGGGATAACCTTTGGCATGCAGAAGCCGGGTAAGACGTTGAGCTGGGGGTTTGCTCTTGAGCAGAGCCTGGGCGCTAACGTTTTGCGCAAGAAAATAGGCCGCAGCAGCAAAGGGGGTTTGCCCCGGGTTATCGAGCTGAATACGCAAAATCTTGAAGTGGACGGCGATGCAAAACTCATTAAAGGGGAAATGACCATTGTGTTGGGGTATGATGATTTGGAAAAGAAGGAAGGTGAGGTCAGGGAATTGCTCACTCTGCCTCCACAGACGTCTTTTTCAGGGGGGATTCAGGCCGAGCCTGGAGACTGGATTATAGATGCAAGCATAGCTTCTTCAAGTACGTGGAGACGCGGGGTAAGCGGGATTTTCTTTGGCACCGGTTTTGGCTACAGGTTCAATATCCCGGTTGAGATCAAACAGAAGATATACAACTGGATATTTCCGGTCAGGTTCAGCCAGGCGATTTTCTATCGGGTAACCAAGATAGAAGAGATTCCCATCTACTCCATCCCCGGTCTTTTCTTTGGTGTTTCCACCACCCAGGCGTGGAAAGGTGTTGAGCTTGATCTTTCGATTCGTGTAAACACTACCACGGCATTTTTTGGAAACTACGCCGCGGCGATAGATCCCGACGTGCCGGATCTGGGTATATTTAACTATCTAAGCGCAGGAGCAGGTTTAAGGTATGGATTCTAACGTTATGACGGTTGCTGAACGCAGGGGCAGGGAACGGAAAAAGAGACTGACGGCGCTCATACTATCCCTTTTCTTTCCCGGATTGGGTCAACTCGTGACCGGCAGGCTGGGTATCGGCATCACGGCTCTTATCTTTGATGCGGGTTTTGTGCTTTTCCCGTGGCAAATGATAAGAACAGTGGTAATTCAAAACGAGCACACGAACTTGTCTTTGCTTATCTGGCTGCTGTGGGCGGTTTCGTTTGCAATCTACTATCTTTTGGTTGCATACGATGCCTATTGCGGAACCAGGCTTCAGAAAGCGCCTTGCAGGCGCGACTGCCCGGCTGACGTAAACGTTCCCGATTACATTGCACTTGTCGCGGCCGGTCGTTATGATGAGGCGGACGAGCTTATCCGGGAGCGCGCTCCTCTGGCCGGAACGCTGGGTAGAATCTGTCCTGCCCCTTGCGAGAAGGTTTGTACCCGCACCCGGATAGAGGAACCGATTGCTATCCGAGGTCTTAAGCGCAGCGCTGTGGAGCGAAAGATCAAGGCGGTCAATACTGTTCAATCCCAGGTTCGATACCCTCACAAGGTGGCGGTTGTCGGCGCAGGGCCGTCAGGACTTACCTGCGCCCATTTCCTTGCCCGGCGCGGATATGCGGTTGATCTCATGGATCGCGAGGTAAAACCCGGGGGCCTGTTAAGAACCGCGATTCCTGAATTCCGCCTGCCCCGCAAGGTAATTGACGAGGACATCGGCTTCATCTTCAACTCGAATCCGGGAATAACTCTAATGCAGAAGCATATGGGTAAAGACATCACCCTGGACGACCTCGAGGCTTTCTACGATGCCGTTTATCTGGGGATAGGCCTGGCTAAGCCCGGCAAGCTGGATATTCCGGGGGAATATCTTGCAGGTGTGGTTGCAGGACTTTCTTTTTTGTGCGACGTCCACGATGCAGCGACGTGCCCCACTTTCTCCGGCCACGTTGCGGTTTTTGGAGGAGGCGACGTGGCCATGGATGCTGCCCGGGTGGTGCGGAGATTAGGCGCTGAGCGGGTAACTATCTATTACAGGCGTCGTGCTGAGGATATGCCGGCCAACCCTTCAGAAGTTGAGGAGGCCAAAGCCGAGGGGATTAAGTACGAGTTCCTTACCGCTCCGGTTGCATTTACGGGTAAAGACCGTGTAGAAGAGATAACCTTGACTCGTCTTTGCCTCGTTGATCCTGAGAGGGGGCGGGCATCAGGGCTTAAAGCTGATTGTGGAGAGGAGTGGAAAGATAAGGTAGAAACGGTAATCGTTGCCGTAGGTCAGTCACCTGATTCCGAACTCATCGAAAGAGTAGGTCTTGCTGCCAACCCCCAGGGCAGGCTGAAGGTGAATCGCAGGCTGCAGACCTCCAGACGCAAGGTTTTTGCCGGCGGAGACATAACCGGAACCGAGGCCGAACCCACCGTGGTTGAAGCGATTGGTGAAGGCCGCAAGGCGGCACAGGCCATAGATTATTTCCTCAGACCCAGGTTCGGCGGCCGTTTCTTTGAGCGTATGGGTGATTTTGACCCGGACTTTAAGGTGGAGAAGCTCAAAGACGCGGCGTGGCGAACCAGAAAACCGCTCCTCAAGTCTCGATTTAATGAGACGTGCGATCACGAGAAGATAGATTTCAGGACCGAAGCGATGTGCGGCCTGACCCGGGGTGATGACGTAGAAGAGGCCAAGCGCTGCCTGCGCTGCCAGCGCTACAACATCGGGTTTGCCTACAAGAAGGGTGAGCAAAAAGGCTACGTCAAGCTCGACAAGCGTTAGGCTTGTAACAAGTATAAGCATCTAAGAGCGTGTCTGAAATTGAACCAGGGCCTGCTCCTTGGAAGCTATGTTTCCATAGAGTACAAAGGGCACGAAGGACACAAAGAGAAAAACAAACGAATCCCTAAATTGCCTATATGCGCAATTTAATACAATCAGATGTTTCGAGAAATCTGTGTCATCTGCGTACCGTAAGGAAAACGAGTGAAACGAGTTATCATCTGCGGATAAAGAACCATTCTCGGACAGCCGGTTAGGAGAATGAAATGAACAACAAACCTCCGGTAGCATTAACCATTGCAGGTTCCGACCCATCGGGCGGGGCAGGTATCCAGGAGGATTTGAAGGTCTTCAACGAACTGGGTGTCCACGGCCTCTCCGTTATCTCCACACTTACCGTGCAGTCCAGTTTCGGGATGCGCTCCTCGGTCGCGGTTGACCCTGTCCTCATCTCCGAGCAGATAGAATGTCTGTTGGAGGATCGCCCTCCTTACGCGGCCAAGACCGGTCTCCTGGCAAAACAAACCATCCCGGCAATCATCGAGTTTCTGGACAAGGCCTCCTTTCCGGTGGTGGTTGACCCAATTTTTGAATCCGGCTCAGGCCTCATCCTCGCCGATTCCGAACTGATAGACCTCTACCGCAAGGAAGTTGTACCCCGCGCCGCCCTCATTACCCCCAACGTAAAGGAGGCCGAGGCGCTTCTCGATAAACCGATTGATGACAGCCGCGCACTTGAGGGCGCTGCCCGCGCTTTGCTCGATCTCGGCCCACAGGCGGTGTTAATCAAGGGCAGGTACCTTGATGAAGACCAGGTCATCGACCTTTTTGCAACCAGGAATGATCTCCGTCGGTTCGTAAAACCCCGCCGCAACTTCAAGAACGTGCACGGCACCGGCTGCGCGCTGTCTGCTGCCATCACCGCCTTTCTTGCGCGTGGTTCATCACTTGCCGAAGCAGTGGCTTCAGCCCAGGCATACATTGACCGTAAGCTGGCCTCGTTCCTGTACGCCGGCGAAGGTACTCCCATAATCAATCATCTGAAGTAACAAACCACAGATTGCACAGATGACAACTCGTTTCACTCGTTTTCCTTCGGTGAAGCTCCCTGCGATCGCTTCCTTTCGGTAAACTCGTAGGGGCGACGCAGAGCCTGCCCCTTGGGGTGCCAATTTTACTGCACCCCATAGGGTATGCGTCGCCCTATTTTCTATCCGCAGATGGCGCAGATAACGCAGATTTACACCTATTAACAAACCACAGCCCGTTTTTTTATCCGTAGACGGTATGCCGTGCTCCTACGACTTTGACACCGGTACAGGGAAGGGTATAATCAGGTTCTGGTAGTAATCGTTCATAGAGAAAAGGAGGACGCATTGAGCGACGAAGTCAAATTTCCAAACATAGGCAAGATTTCGCCTGAGTTTTTCAAATCGGTCATCTACCCTTCGCTTGGGGCCAAACGTCCCGAAGTGCTGGTGGGACCTCATCACGGGGTGGATATTTCCATTGTCCGCAATGCCCCGGGCAAGGTGATGGCTGTAACCACCGATCCCATATACATCGTTCCCCCTTACGGTTGGGAAGAGGCCGCGTGGTTTGCCTGGCACATTCTTGCCTCCGACGTTACCACATCAGGATTTCCTCCGGCATACGTCATCGTTGATTTCAACCTGCCCATGAGCATTACCGAGGAGGAGTTTGGCAAGGTGTGGGAGGTGTTTCACCGCGAGTCAGCCAGGTATGGAGCAGCGGTCATAGGCGGCCACACCGCCCGGTACACCGGCACCGACTATCCCATGGTTGGGGGCGCAACCTTTATCGCGGTGGGCGACGAGGATTCCTACATCACCCCGCAGATGGCCAAGCCCGGAGACGTGCTGTGCATGACCAAGAGCGCGGCAGTGGAAGCGGTTGGGATATTCGCCAGACTCTTTAGACCAAAGATAGAGGCGGAACTCGGCGAAGAGGTTGCAGAGAAGGGCTGGGAGGTTTTCAGCCAGATGAGCACGGTTGACGATGCGCTTGCCGCGGCAGGTTTCGGCGTCCGCGATGCCGGTGTTGCGGCAATGCACGATGCCACCGAGTGCGGGGTTGCAGGAGCCGCAATCGAGATGGCCGAGGCGTCGGAAATCGGTCTGGAGCTTGATTGGGATAAGATTGTCGTCTACCCTGAAATCCGTGCCATCTGCGAGATATTCGGAATGCAGCCTGAGATTTCAATCAGCGAAGGCACCCTTATTCTGGCAATCAAAGAGAAACATTTCGAGGCGTTCTCCAATCACATGAATCAGCACGGAACCCCGGTTACTGAGATTGGCATTTTCAGACCGTCAACGGAAGGCATAACCGCAAT